>JAJPKG010000027.1 GCA_021323815.1 Pseudomonadota bacterium | reverse complement strand
CGGCGAGAACGGCGACGTGGCCTGCGACCACTATCACCGCTGGGAACAGGACCTCGACCTGATGGCGCAGATGGGGTTGCGCGCCTATCGCTTCTCCATCGCCTGGTCGCGCATTTTGCCTGAAGGCCGGGGGGCAGTCAACGCCGCTGGGCTGGATTTTTATGATAAGTTGGTGGATGGTTTACTGGCGCGCAACATTATCCCGTTCATCACGCTCTATCACTGGGATCTGCCCCAGGCGTTGCAAGACAAGGGCGGCTGGCTGAACCGCGACACCGCGCTCTCGTTCGTGGATTACACCGATGTGGTGACACGCCGCCTGGGCGACCGCGCCCGCAACTGGATCACGCTGAACGAGCCTTATATCGCCGCTGATCACGGCCACGTGACGGGCGAGCACGCGCCGGGGTTGCACGATCTGGCGAATTTTTACCCGGTGACGCATCACCTGCTGCTGGCGCATGGGCTGAGCTTGCAGCCGATCCGCGAGAACGTGGCGGGATCACAAGCCGGCATTGCCTTCAGCCTGGCCGAGATGCAGCCGGCGACGGACCGCAGCGAGGATATCGAGGCGACGGCGGTCTCAGATGCCTACCTCAATGGAGCCTATCTGGATGCCGTGCTGCGTGGGCGCTATCCTGACCCCATCGCGGGACTGATGCCGGCGAGGATCGTGCAAGGCGGCGATATGGAAGCGATCAGCGGCAAAACGGATCTGATCGGCATCAATTATTATATGCGCCTGCTGGTGCGCGCCCAGCAAGATGCCCCCGGCTTCCGGGTAGTTGAGTGGCCGGCAGGGCCGCGCACGGAGATGGGCTGGGAAGCCTATCCGCAGGGGTTGGCCTATTGGGTGTGGCGCATCGCCACCGATTTCCCGGAGCATGATATCTACATCACGGAGAACGGCGCGGCGTATCCCGATGTGGTGGATGACGAGGGGCGGGTGAATGACCCCAGGCGTATCGCGTATCTGCGCGATCACACCCGCGCCGCGCTGGAAGCAGCAGCCGACACGAACGCGCGCCTCAAAGGTTATTTCGTCTGGTCGCTCATGGATAATTTCGAGTGGGCATACGGCTTTCGGCCCCGCTTCGGGCTGGTGTATGTCGATTATCCCACGCAGAACCGTATCATCAAAGAGAGCGGGCGCTGGTATTCTCGCCTGATCGAGACTGGCTCGCCCGATGACGCCTGATGCTGCAAGAACTGGCCATCACTGATTTCGCCATCATCCAGGCGGTGCGCCTGCGCTTCGCGCCGGGGCTGGTGATCTTCACCGGCGAAACCGGCGCGGGCAAATCCATCGTGCTGGATGCCATTGGCGCGCTGCTGGGCGAGCGCGTGGGCGCGGACGTGGTGCGCGCCGGCAGCCCCCGCGCCGTCATCGAGGGGATCTTCACGCTTCCATGGCTGGCCCCATCCCCAGGCCCCATCCCCGGCAGAGCTGGAGAGGGGGAGACAGACAAGCCGGGGATCAGCGTGGGGCACCTTGTGGATCGCTCTCCCCTTTCCGTCAAGCAGGATGGGGAGGGGCAGGGAGTGGGGCCGGCCCCCGACGATGATGCCGAGCAGGCTGATCCGCAACGGCGGTTGATCGATCTGCTGCGGGAATATGGGCTGGAAGGCGACGATGATACGTTGATCGTCACGCGGGAGATTGCGGCGAGTGGGCGCAGCGTGGCGCGGGTGAACGGGCGGGCGGTGCCGGTGAGCGTGCTGGCGCGACTGGGCGCGCTGCTGGTGGACGTGCACGGCCAGGGGGCGCACCTGTCGCTGCTGCATCCAGAGCAGCACGTGAATTTCCTGGATCGGTATGCCGAGACGCTGCCGCAGCGCGAGGCGCTTGCACAGAACGTGCGGCGGTGGCATGCATTACGCCGCGAGGTAGCCGCGCTGCGCCGCGATGAGCGCGAACTGGAACGCCGCGCCGAACTGCTGCGCTTTCAGGTGGAAGAGATCAGCGGCGCGGATCTGCACCCCGGCGAGATCGAGGCGTTGGAGCAGGAGCGGGTGGTACTGGGCAACGCGGAACGGCTGGGCGAAGTGGCGCTGACAGCCTATGCCGCGCTTTCCGGCTCAGATGACGGGGAGACGCCGGGGGCGCTGGCAAATCTCAACACCGCGCGTCGTGCCCTCAGCGAGCTGGCGCGCATCGACGCGAGCGTGAACGAGACGCTGACGGCTTTCGATGAGTGCCGCTATCAACTAGAAGATATCGCGGTGACCATCCGCGCCTACGCCGACAGGATTGAAGCCGACCCGATGCGCCTGGCCGCTGTCGAGGAACGGCTGGACCGCATTGCCCGGCTGCGGCGCAAATATGGCGCAACCATCGAGGAGATTCTGGCGTATGGCGAGCAAGCAGCAGCGGAACTGGCGCAGATCGATAACCGTGATGAGCGCATCGCGGAGTTGGAACGCGAGATCGAGCGGCTGCGCAGCGCGATTGGTCGCCAGGCGCGAGAGTTGAGCGAGCAACGGCAGGCGGCGGCGGTGGCGATGTCTGCCGCGATGGAAGCCGCGCTGAACCAGCTGAACATGCGCCAGGCACGCTTTTATGTGCAGATCGAGCAGAAGCCCGATCCTGAGGGCGTGCCGTTTGGAGATGATCGCGTCGCTGTCACCCCTACCGGCGCGGATCGCGTAGAGTTTTTGATCGCGCCGAATCCGGGGGAGCCGCCGAGGCCGCTGGCGCGCATCGCATCCGGCGGCGAGACGGCGCGGCTGATGCTGGCGCTCAAGACGATCCTGGCCGGGGCCGATGCCACGCCGACGCTGATCTTCGACGAGATCGACGCGGGCATCAGCGGGCTGACGGGGCAGATCGTCGGCGAAATGCTGTGGCAATTGGGGCGTGGGCATCAGGTGATCTGCGTGACCCACCTGCCGCAGTTGGCGGCGTTTGGCGACCAGCATTGGCATGTGGCCAAGCGCATCGTGGACGCGCGCACCAGCACCGTCGTCACCGAGCTTGACCGCGCCGGGCGCACGCTGGAACTGGCGCAGATGCTCGGCGGCATCGCCACTGAATCCGCTGCCCGCAACGCCGCCGAGCTGCTGGACCGCGCCGCCGCATGGCAGGCCGAGCAGCAATCAGGCCTACATGCCGCGAATGGCAATGGTGCTGCCTCAGCCGCCACGATGCCGAATGGCAACGGCAAGACCGAGGGGAAGAAGCGCACGAAGCAACGCCAGGCATAAAGATGGTTCAGCGTAGTTCAGCTATGTCTCGCGACCAGATTATAAACCGCCAGCGTTTTTTGGGCGGCAGCGTGCCAGGTGAAATGGGAGGCGCGCTCCAAGCCCCGCGAGCGCAAGCGCTCGTATAAGATGGGGTCGGTGGCGACGAGGTGCAAGGCCTGGGCGATGGCGTGAGCGTCGGCAGCGGGGACGAGCAGCGCGGCATCGCCGGCCACTTCGGGCAGCGCGCCGCCGTCGCTGGCGATCACCGGCGTGCCACAAGCCATCGCTTCCAGCACCGGCAAGCCAAAGCCTTCGGTGTGCGAGACCTGGGCCACGACGCGGGCCATGGAATAGAGCGCAACGAGATCGGCATCTGACAGCCCGTCGGCGAAGATGATGTTTTCGCGCAACCCTGATGCTTCGACAGCGGCGAAAATGCTTTCAGCGCGCCAGCCACGCCGCCCGGCGATCACCAACTGGCGTGGGCCGCCGGGCATGCGCCGCGCCTCGGCGAAGGCGCGGATCAGCGTGGGATAGTTCTTGCGTGGTTCCAGCGTTCCCACCGAGAGCGCGAACGGCGCGACCAAACCCAGCCGCGCGGCCAATGCCTGCTGGCGGGCGAGATCGGTGCAAGGAGCGAAGTGCGCGCTGACCCCCAATGGCACGGTGAAGACGCGCTCCGGCCTCAGTTCCGGCAAGCGGCGCAGCAGCACCCGCCGCGTATGTTCTGAGACGGTGATGATGGCATCCGCCGCCCGCGCAGCTCGCGGCACCACGCGCCCCAGAAAGCTGGCCAGCTTCGGCAGGGCATATTGCGGATGCGTCAGGAAGGCGAGATCGTGAATGGTGACGACGCGGCGCATGCGCGTGGGGGGCAAGGCGAAGTCCAGCGCGTGAAAGATCTGCGCCGGTCCGGTCAGCACTTCCGCCGGCAGGGGCAGGCGCAGGCGGTGCCACACGCGTGTCAGCCAGCGCTCGCCGAGCGGCACCACGCGCAGGTCCACATTGCCCGCCAGCGGCAATGCCTGCACGACGGGATTGCCCGGCGCGATGTCACACGCGGAAAACAGCGTATAGTGATTGCCGCCGTCCACCTGTGCCAGCGCCGCCACCAGATCCCGCGCATAGCGCCCGATGCCGGCAACTTGCGCCACCGCCGGCGTGTAATCAATGGCGATCTGCATCCTTGTTTCCCCTTGTAGGCGGATCGGGCACGCTGAATCGCGCCCCTACTTTATGATACACAGGGGGGAGAAATGGTGGAGGTTATGACAAAACTCTTTGCCGACGACCAGCATGTGTGAGGTTGCTGCCATCAGGGCCATATCCTGCTCCATCCAGCGCAGCGCCTCGAGACAAGATTCACTCGCCGCGCCCTATGGAACGATGGCAAGCCTCATCTTTCCCCGCGAGATAACCTCTCCTCGCAGCCCGGAGGGCTTTCTTTTTCGGGCCGGGGAATTTTATTCTCCGGTGGTCGTGGCAGGCTGTAGCCGTGCTAGGCCATCGCCCTACTCGCTGCGCAGATCGCGGGCGAGGATGTCGGGCAATTCCGCGATGGGCACGCGGCGCTGCTCGGTGGTGTCGCGGTCGCGGATCGTCACCTGATGATCGTTCAGGCTGTCGAAGTCAATGGTGACACAGAAGGGCGTGCCGATCTCATCCTGGCGACGATAGCGCTTGCCGATGCTGCCGCCGGTGTCGTCATATTGCGTCAGGCCCAGGTGGCGCAGGGCATAGCGCACATCTTTCGCCAGTTTCACCAGCGGCTCCTTTTTGGAAAGCGGCATGACGGCGACCTTCACCGGCGCGATGCGCTTATGGAAGCGCAACACCACGCGCTTCTCGCCGTCCACCACGTCTTCGCTATAGGCGTCGCACAACAGGGCCAGCATCAGACGATCCGCGCCGACGGAGGTTTCCACCACGTAGGGGATGTAGCGCTTGTTGCCGTTCGCTTCATCGAGATACGTCAGGTCGCGGCCTGAAAATTCGGCGTGGCGGCGCAGGTCGAAGTCTGTGCGGTTGTGGATGCCTTCCATCTCCTTCGAGCCGAAGGGGAAGTCGTAATAGATATCCCATGCGGCTTTGGCATAGTGCGCCAGTTCGTCGGGGCCATGCTGGTGCCAGTGGATGTGATCCATCGTCATACCGATGGTGCGATACCACTCCCAGCGGATGCGCCGCCACTCCTCGAACCAGTGATCCTCGGTGCCGGGTTCGACGAAGAACTGCATCTCCATCTGCTCGAACTCGCGCATGCGGAAGATGAAGTTGGCGGTGACGATCTCGTTGCGGAATGCTTTGCCGATCTGTGCGATGCCGAAGGGCAAGCGACGCCGCATGGTTTGCTGCACGTTGTTGAAATTGACGTAGATGCCCTGAGCGGTCTCTGGCCGCAGATAGACGATGCTGGCGTCTTCTTCGACCGGGCCGAAGTGCATCTTGAACATCAGATTGAACTGGCGCGGCTCGGTGAGCGTGCCCTGCTTGCCGCAGATGGGGCAGACATCCGCCGCGATGCCCATGCGCTCTTGATCTTCCGCCAGCATGTCGGCGCGGAAGCGATTTTTGCAGTTTTTGCAGTCTACCAGGGGGTCGTTGAAGCCGGCTTCGTGACCGGAAGCTTGCCAGACCTTGCGCGCCATGAGGATGGCGGCATCGATGCCCACGACATCCTCGCGGTCATAGGTCATGGCTTCCCACCAGGCGCGCTTGATGTTGTTGCGCAACTCCACGCCCAGGGGACCGTAATCCCATGCCGCCTGAAGGCCGCCATAGATCTCGCTGCCGGGGAAAACGAACCCGCGCCGCTTGCACAGCGAAACGATATCTTGCATGCGTGCCGATTCAAAAGAATTTTCGGTCGCTTGAACTCTCTTGCTCACGATGACTGGCCTCTTTCAGATGGAAAACATGGAACGAACGCGCGTTTATTCGGTGGCCTCAGGTGGCATCGGCGGCAATGGCGCGCCTTGCAGCTTGACCAGAAAACCAAGGATGTAGCGTATCTCGCGCAATTGCTCATTGACTTGGGCAAAGCCCAGCGCCATCTGCGTTTCAATCGCGTCGCAACGCGCCTCTAGGGCATCGCAGCGTGCGTCGAATTTCTTTTCCAGGGCATCGCAGCGTGCGTCGAATTTCTTGTCTAAAGCCTGGATTGCTAAGAGTACTACTCGATCTTGGGTTTCTACTCCACTGAGACGAGCACTATGCTCGGTGACAGTGGTTTCGACCGCATACAAGCGATCATCATGATTCAAAATCTGCTGTTCAGTGAGACGCTGATACTCGTTGAAATCAGCCTGGGTGACATGCGTTGTTGCCATGCGTGTGATGCCCCCATTTCCCAAATGATGCCACTGCCGCGCGTGTAAGGAAGATACGGTGACAGTGTATCACCGATCAGTGCCCCGTGTCGAGATCAGAACCCGGCTGCCAGGGGCGGGAATTGCAGCACGTTGGCGGTGACGGCGGCAAACACGAGCAGATCGCAAATCAACAGGGTGATGCCCACCAGGCGCGGGCGGGTGGTCCACAACGCGCCGGTAATGATGCTGACGACCACAATAACCAGGATTTTATACAGAACCAGCGCACCGAAGCCGTGTTGCGCCAATAACATGCTCATGAAAGGATTGCCCTCGCGCAGTCCCGCATGCAGATCGACCCATGTGCTGACCAGATCACCAACATTCAAGGCTGTGAACATGCCAAGTAACACAAGTGAACGGGGAGAAAGGCTTAGCGCCACGACGGTTCCTCCTGCAACGCGCCTGGGCTTCCTTGCCAGTGCGCCATCTTGGAATGGTACGGGTCTTGCCCGCTATTTCTAGCATAGCGATTGCCATGAAATGCATGAGACGAATGGCTGAGAGATGATGTATACTCAGGGCGGCAGAGGTATCACAGTCACAGGAGACGTGCAATGGCGCATCCCCTTCACAGCATGGCATCTCCCCCGCCCTGGCTGGCTGATCCGGGCATGGGATTGCGCCTGGGCGAGGCGGCAGAGGTATGCGGCTCGCTGGTGCATAGCGTCATCGGTCCCGGCGAGATCGCGGGCGAGCGCATCTGCAACGACAGCCGCATTTTACAGCCGGGGGACATCTTTGTGGCGCTCAGCAGCGAGAAGCGCGACGGGCATCTTTTTGTGGGGGATGCGCTGGAACGCGGGGCGTGCTTCGCCATCGTCAGCCAATGGCCGCTGCCGGCGGATCTGCACGATGACCAGGGTGTGCTGGTGGTGCGCGACGTCGATG
>JAJPKG010000373.1 GCA_021323815.1 Pseudomonadota bacterium | reverse complement strand
GCGCCGAATGAAGGCGAACAGCGTGAGATCAGGCCCGCCACCAACGTAGAGTAATAGCGAGAGGTTCATGCGGTGAGATGGCCCGAATGGAACCCTGCTCGCCGCGTTATGCATTGATCAGCGACCGATCAATGAAAGGGACAAACGGAATGATGCGGTCTTCCAAAGGGATTGCAGTGCTGGCACTTGCTGGTGCCATGACCATCATGTTCTGTGGCTGCGGCACCAGCACACAAGTCGCCAAAAGCAGCACGACGATTAAGATTTGCACAGATGCACCGCTTTCCGGGCCGGAAGGCAGTGCGGGCAAACCCATGGTGAACGGGGTGACGCTGGCCGTCAACCAGGCCAACGCCAATCGCGCCATTCCAGGGTACAATCTGGTGTTGGTTCCCTATGATGATGTGGGAGCCAGCGGCTTATCTGATCCTACCACCGGCGCGAACAACATCCGCGCCGCCATCGGCGACGCGCTGACCGCCGGCTGCATCGGTTCCTTTACCAGCCAGGTGACGGAAGCGATGATGCCCATCGCCAACCAGGCCCCACTGGCGCTGCTCAGTGCGACAAGCACCTCACCGGAGTTGACCAAGCCGTCGTTTGGCAAAACAGGCACGCTGCGCCCGACGGGCAAAGTCACCTTCTTTCGCTTGACAGCCACTGATGACGAGCAAGGCCCGGTGGGGGCGGACTATCTCTATCAGCAACTGCACTTGCACAAAGCCTATGTCATTGACGATACGACGACCTATGGCAAAGAACTGGCGGATGCCTTCGCCACAGAATGGCAAAAAGACGGCGGCACGGTTGTGGGACAGGTTGGGCTAGATACCTCGACGATCAACTTTCTGCCTGCGCTGACAGCGGCGGCGGCACTCAAGCCCGATGTGCTCTATTACGGCGGCACAGCCGCCACCGGCGGCACGCAACTGCGCCAGCAGATGGCGCAGGTTCCCGGCCTAAAAAATACCACGTTCGCCGGCGGCGACGCACTGCTCTCGCAAGATTTTGCCAAAACGGTGGGGCCGGCGGGCTTCGGCAGCATCATCACGGTGGCGAGCGTGAATCCGTTTGTGCTGCCTTCGGCGCGGTCGTTCTTGCAAGCCTTCCAGCAAGCGTTCCCCAATCCCAACGACATTGCGCCTTATTCAGCTTCGGCCTATGATGCCACCAATGTGCTGATTCAAGCGATCAAACAAGCCCTGGCGACCGGCGCGAAGAATCCGGCGGGGTCCAGCGATGCGACGGGCGCGCAGGCATTCCGCCAGGCGGTGATCAACCAGATTGTCCAGACCAACTATGATGGCGTCACCGGCCACATCGCCTTTGATAGCAACGGCGACCTCACCAGCGGCGTCATCTCGATCTATAAGTTGGACCAGAAGGGTTTTGATTTCGTCACCCAGGTGAATGTGTAGAGCAATCCCATGACCTTTGTGCTGCAAGAGATCGTCATCGGGCTGACCCTCGGCGCGGTCTATGCTCTGATCGCGCTGGGCTACACAATGGTCTACGGCATTATCGAGCTGATCAACTTCGCGCACGGCGATATTTTTATGATCGGCTCGTTCGTCGCGATCATCTTGCTGAACCTGCAAGGGGCGCGCGGTCCGCTGAACGGCTGGGCGCTGATAGCCGCGCTCGGCATCACCGGGCTGGGGGCGATGCTGTTTTGCGGCGCGCTTGGCCTGGTGGTGGAGCGCTTGGCCTATCGCCCGTTGCGCAACGCGCCGCGCGTCGCCTCGGCCATCGCCACCATCGGCTTCTCGCTGGTGTTGGAAGATCTGGCGAAGGCGCGTTTTGGCAATGGCACCGTGCCGGTGCCGCCGATCTTTCCCGCCGTCACCTACACCCTTTTCGGCGTAAGCGTGCGGGCGCTAGATCTGGTGGTCATCATGCTGGCCGTCGTGCTAATGGCGCTGCTGAGCATGCTGGTGCGGCGTACTCGCCTGGGTCGCGCCATGCGCGCAGTGGCGCAAGACCGCGAGGCGGCGGCGCTGATGGGCGTCAATCCCGACCGCATCATCATGCTGACCTTTTTCATTGGCGCGGCGCTGGCCGGCGCTGCCGGCTTCGTCTTCGGCCTTGAGCAGCAACAGACCATTTTTTCCATTGGTTTGCAGAGCGGGTTGATCGCTTTCACTGCCGCAGTGCTGGGGGGCATCGGCAACATCACTGGCGCGATGCTTGGCGGCGTGCTCATCGGCTTGTTGCAAAGTCTCATTCCCATCTTCAACAACCTTTTTCCCGGTCTGGAATTGGACCGCTGGACAAACGCGCTGGTTTTCGGCATCCTCATCCTGCTGCTGGTGTTTCGCCCGGCGGGCATCTTGGGGCGTGCCGAACCGGAAAAGGCGTGAGCCGAACTCACGAGAGAACCGGCAGTCGCCATGGGATGGAACACCAGCAGACATCGCAACAAAAGATGCCGCTTGTGTGGGCTGGAGGAAGCCATGCTGAGCGCACTTTCGCAAAAAAGTTTTTTCCCCGCGCTTCTGCTCGGCGCTTTGCTGGTGGCGTTTGATCTCGCCTATGGCGATGTGATGATCAACGGGGCGGTCGGAACGGGGCAGCCGGGGATGACGGTGCTGACGGCAGTGCTGGTGGCGCAAGCGCTGGTCTTGCCCGTGTTGCTGGCGCGGCTGCCACAGGCGCAGCGCATGCAGACCGTTCCCCCGGTGCTGCGCGCGACAGCGGTGATCGTTCCCGTGCTGCTGGGCTGGGCGCTGGCGGTCATTGTGGTCAGTCTCGCCATGCAAACAGCGGCAGGCACTCTGTTCGCGGCAACGGGGGCACTCTTTGGCCTGTTGCTGCTGCATGCCTGGGGGTTCATCTACATCGCTCAAGTCGCGCCGCAACGCTGGGTCTGGATGGCGATCGGTCATGGCCTGGGCATCGCGGCGGTGTGGAGCGGCGTTGATCTGGTGCTGGCTGCGCAAGGCAGCTTGAGCTTCACCTTCGCCCTGGCCGCAACAGTTGCGCGCTTGCTGATTTTGCCGATGCTTGGGTTTGTCGCCGGGCGTTGGGGGCCGTATGAGGACGCAGTCACAACCAGACCACTGATTCCGGCATCTTCTCAGCAAGCGCAAACCAGACAGCCCCTCAGGCTCGGCACACATCTGATCTGGATTGCGCTGGCGGCGTTCTTGCTGGCGGTGTTCTTCACGCCGGTTGGCAGTGGGCAAGATCTCAGCCGGCTGGTGCAGTATGGCGTGGGGGTTTTCACCTCCTGGGGCGCGCTGGTCGTCGCGGCAGGCATCGTCACCGGCGGCGCGCTGGTGCTGGCGCGGCTGCGTGGGTGGCTGTCGCCGGTGTGGGCTGGGCTAGGACGGCTGCTGCGAACGAGCGCGAATACGCCGGCGCGGCAAACACTCTGGGCCACGCTGGGGCTGCTGCTGCTCTGCTTCTGGCCCTATCTCGATCCCTATCTCCTCGGCAGCGGCACAGATGGCCGCATCAGTGTCATGGGCGACATTGGCTTTTATGTCATCCTGGCGCTGGGCCTCAACATCGTAGTAGGTTTCGCCGGTTTGCTGGATCTCGGTTATGTCGCCTTCTTCGCCATCGGGGCTTATTGCTGGGCGCTGCTCGGCGCGCCGCAATTCAGCGCCATTGTGGGGCTGGTTCACCAGCTTGACGGGCTGCCGCTGGTGCCGCAACAGTTGCCTTTTGGGCTGGCGTGGGCCTGGTGGTTCTGGCCGTGCCTGCTCATCGGAGCGGTGATCGCAGCGGGGTTCGGCATCGTGTTAGGTGCGCCCACGCTGCGCCTGCGCGGTGATTATCTGGCGATTGTTACGCTGGGTTTCGGTGAGATCATCCCCATCGTCTTCAAAAATTTGCCGCGCCTCACCGGCGGCATCAATGGCATCGTCGGCGTGCCGTCACCCATCCTGCCGGGGCTGGCGTTTCCCTGGTTCGCAGCCACGCCGTTCTATTACCTTGTCCTCGCGCTCATCGGCATCACCATCATCAGTTGTCGCCGTCTGCGGGGGGCGCGGCTGGGGCGCGCGTGGGAAGCCATGCGTGACGATCAGCTTGCCGCCACCACATCGGGCATCAACACGGCGCGAGTCAAGCTGCTGGCCTTCAGCACCGGCGCGTTCTTTTCGGGCATGGCGGGCGTCTATCACGCTTCAAAGTTGGGCATCATTGATCCCAGCCAGTTTAATTTCGGTGATTCGGCATCATATGTGACGATGGTGGTGCTGGGCGGCATGGGCAGCATTCCAGGGGTGATTGCCGGGGCAGTGGTGATCGCCACGCTCAACCTTTTTCTGCTCGACCAGCTGAACGCCTGGGCGCACGACCCCACGACCATTCTTGGTCGCCTGCCATTACTCAACACCATTGACTTCGCCAATATACGCAATCTGATCTTCGGCATGCTGCTGTTTGCGATGGTGGTGTTGCGTCCTGAAGGGATCATTCCCGCGCGCCTGCGCCGGCAGGAAGAGCCAGAGCAAGCGCCTGCTGGTTCAGCCGTGCTGGAAACGGATGTGCCATCATCGCCGGATACGAAAGCGCCTCGATTGCGCATCCAGCGCCTTTCCAAGTCGTTCGGCGGTGTGACGGCGCTCAGCGATCTTTCGTTAGAGGTACCGCCGGGGCAAATCGTAGGCATCATTGGACCTAACGGGTCGGGCAAAACCACGCTTTTTAATCTGATCAGCGGTGTTGTGCCGCCGGATGCACTGCCGGATACGGCGTTGACAGTGGCGCGGCGAGCCTTGCGGCGTGTTTCAATGCTGGCCGTGCACCAGCCGGGCCGGCTTGTCCGCTGGGCGCTGGAAACGGCGCTAGGGCTGGGGGCCGGCTTGCTATTGATCGGATATATCCTCAACATCTTCATCTTCGCGGCCATCAGCGACGCGGCGTATCTGCAACCGCTGGTGACGCTCTGTGCCGTCGCCTGGACGGTGATATGGCTGGCGAGGCGTTGTGCCGGGTTGTTCCTGGGACCGGCGGATGGGCTGTGGGCCGAACTGGACGATGGCAGTGGCGCGCTCAGCGGCTATGCCGGTGCGGTGCGGTTAGACGGCCACACGCTGCTGGGGCTGCCGCCAGAGCAGATCGCCGCGCGTGGGGTGGCGCGCACCTATCAACACATCCGCCTGTTTGATTCTATGTCGGTGCTGGATAATCTGCTGGTGGGGCAGCATGCCCGCATGCGTGCGACTTGGCTGGATGCCCTGCTGCGCAGCCGCCGGGCGCGAGGGGAAGATCAGGCGGCGCGAGATCGTGCCATCGCCACGTTGGACCTTTTCGGCGCGGAGCTGGTTGCGCGCCGGCACGAGACAGCAGCGCACCTGGCCTATGCCGACCGGCGGCGAGTGGAGATCTGCCGCGCGCTGGCGAGCGAGCCAT
>JAJPKG010000481.1 GCA_021323815.1 Pseudomonadota bacterium | reverse complement strand
GGCAGCGCCTCGTTGAAGATGATGCGTCCAACCGTCGTTTCCACCAGGCGATCCGCTGTCGGCACCTTCACCGTGTTGCCGGCGCTATCCATTGTGATGATAGCGGGCGCATGCAGGCGCACTTTGATGCGCGCTTGCAGGTGAATGACGCCGTAATCATACGCCAGCAGGGCTTCGTCCTCGCTGCTGAAGACGCGACCCTCGCCCTTCATGCCGGGGCGCTCCATCGTCAGATAGTAGCAGCCCAGCACCATCTCTTGCGACGCGCCGATGCTCGGCTCGCCCGTCGCCGGATGCAGGATGTTGCGCGATGACAGCATCAGCATGCGCGCTTCATCTTGCGCGCGATCTGAAAGCGGCACGTGCACGGCCATCTGGTCGCCGTCAAAGTCGGCGTTGAAGGCCGAACATACCAGCGGGTGCAACTGGATGGCACTGCCCTCCACCAGCACGGCCTCAAAGGCCTGGATGCCCAGGCGGTGCAAGGTGGGCGCGCGGTTGAGCAGCACCGGATGGTCCTTGATGACCTCTTCCAGCACATCCCACACTTCGGGGCGCACGCGCTCGACGAAGCGCTTGGCGCTCTTGATGTTGTGCGCCAGGTGACGTTCCACCAGCTTGCGCATGACGAACGGCTTGAAGAGTTCCAGCGCCATCTTTTTCGGCAGGCCGCACTGGTGCAGCTTCAGGCTGGGGCCGACGACGATGACCGATCGGCCCGAATAGTCCACGCGCTTGCCCAGCAGGTTCTGGCGGAAGCGGCCCTGCTTGCCCTTGAGCATGTCCGACAGGCTCTTGAGCTTGTGGTTGGCCGAGCCGGAGACCGCGCGCCCGCGCCGGCCGTTGTCGATGAGCGCGTCGCACGCCTCTTGCAGCATGCGCTTCTCGTTGCGAATGATGATCTCCGGCGCGTTCAGTTCCAGCAACCGCTTCAGGCGGTTGTTGCGGTTGATGACGCGGCGATACAGATCGTTGAGATCCGACGTGGCGAAGCGCCCGCCGTCAAGCTGCACCATCGGGCGCAGTTCCGGCGGCAGCACCGGCAGCACGCTCATGATCATCCACTCTGGTCGGTTGCCCGACTTGCGGAAGGCCTCGATCACGTTCAGGCGCTTCATCGCTTTTTTCTTGCGCTGCGTGCTGGTCGTCGTGGCGATCTCGTGGCGCATCTTCTGCGCCTCTTCGTCCAGATTGATGTCTTCCAGCAGCTTCTTGACGGCTTCCGCGCCCATGCCGGCCTCAAAGACGTGGCCGAAGCGGTCGCGCAGCTCGCGATAGCGCTGCTCGGTCAGCAGATCTTGTTTGCGCAGGGTTTCCAGGTCATGCCGCCGCGAATCGGCCTGATTGCTCAGGTCGTCCAACTGCGTCTTGAGCTGGTCGTTGATCGCCTGCACTTCGCTTTCGATCTGGATCTGCAAGCGTTGCGCCTGCGTCTCGGCGTCGTGGCGGGCGCGGTCGATCTCCTCGCGTGTCGCGGTGGCCAGCCCGTCGCGATATTCCTCGATGGTGCGGTCCAGCTTGGCGATGAGATCTTTTGTCACCACCTCGCCCTGGCGCGCCAGCACATCACCGGTCGGGGAAAAGACGAGATCCTGCTCCAGGACCAGATCCATATTCTCTTTGACGGTCTTGCGCAGTTCGGCCTCGATGGGTTTGAGGGCTTGCAAGTCCTCGGTGCGGCGCATCTCGGCTTCTTCGCGGGCCACGCGCGCCTGCTCTTCCAATTCGGCCAGCCGGGCGTCGCGCTGCGCATGCAGGATGCGAATGCGTTCGACCGTCTCTTCTTCAAGCTGCTGCTTCTCTTCTTCGATGGTCTCTTCCACCGTCGCCAGCGCCTGTTGTCGCGCCTCTTCGTCAACATGCGTCACCACATAGAGGGCGAAATAGAGGATGCGCTCCAGGTTGCGCGGGGAGATATCCAGCAGCAGACCGATGCGGCTGGGCGTACCCTTGAAATACCAGATGTGGCTGACGGGCGAGGCCAGTTCGATGTGCCCCATGCGCTCGCGGCGCACCTTCGAGCGCGTCACTTCCACGCCGCACTTGTCGCAGACGATGCCCTTGAACCGCACGCGCTTATATTTGCCGCAAAAGCACTCCCAGTCCTTCGTTGGACCAAAGATGCGCTCGCAAAAGAGGCCGTCTTTTTCGGGCCGCAGCGTGCGATAGTTGATGGTTTCGGGCTTCGTCACCTCGCCATAGCTCCAGCCACGGATCTGATCCGGGCTGGCCAGGCTGACGCGAATGGCGTTGAAATCGTTGACTTCAAGCATGATCTTTTCCTTCTATGAAGAACAGATGGGACACGGGACGAGGCACGAAGGACACGACGATCTGGAAGAATAATCAATGCCATAGCACCTTGTCGAGCCAGTTGTCTTCAGCATCACCGGCATCTTCTTCATTATCCTTCGCGTCATTTCGACACCTTCGTGATCTTCGCGTCTCGTCCTCGTCCTTACCCTTCGCCTTCAAAGCCCGACAGGTTGATCCCCAGTTCAGGCATCGTGTCGCTCTCGATATTCTCGACGAACTGAATCTTTTGCTCGTCCTCGTTGAGCACCTCGACGTTGATGCCGAGCGACTGCAACTCTTTGACCAGCACCTTAAAGGATTCCGGCACGCCGGGTTCCATGATCGGCTCGCCCTTGACGATGGCTTCATAGGTCTTCACGCGGCCCACCACATCGTCGGATTTCACCGTCAGGATCTCTTGCAGGATGTGCGCCGCGCCATAGGCTTCCAGCGCCCACACTTCCATCTCGCCGAAGCGCTGGCCGCCGAACTGCGCCTTGCCACCCAACGGCTGCTGGGTGATGAGGCTATACGGTCCGGTGGAGCGCGCGTGCACCTTGTCTTCCACCAGGTGGGCCAGCTTCAGCATATAGATGTAGCCGACCGTCACCTCGTTGTCGAACGGCTCGCCGGTGCGCCCGTCATAGAGCGTGATCTTGCCGCTGGGGGGCAAACCGGCCTGCGCCAGCATCTCTTCGATCTGCTCTTCGCTGGCACCATCAAAGACAGGCGTCGCCACCTTCATGCCGAGCTTTTCCGCCGCCCAGCCCAGGTGCGTTTCCATGATCTGCCCGATGTTCATGCGGTGCGGCACGCCCAACGGATTCAGGATGATATCCACCGGCGTCCCGTCGGGCAGGAAGGGCATATCTTCCACCGGCAACACGCGGCTGATGACGCCCTTGTTGCCGTGCCGACCGGCCATCTTGTCGCCCGCGCCGATCTTGCGCTTCTGCGCGATGCTCACGCGCACGATCTGATTGACGCCCGGCGGCAGTTCGTCGTTGTTATCACGCGAAAAGACCTTGACTTCCACGACTTTGCCATGCTCGCCGTGCGGCACGCGCAACGATGTGTCTTTCACCTCGCGCGCCTTCTCGCCAAAGATCGCGCGCAGCAGTTTTTCTTCCGCCGTCAGTTCGGTCTCGCCTTTCGGCGTGATCTTGCCCACCAGGATGTCGCCCGGCCCCACCTGCGCGCCGACATAGATGATGCCACGCTCGTCCAGGTTGCGCAGGCCGTCTTCGCCCACGTTGGGGATGTCGCGGGTGATCTCTTCCTGGCCCAGCTTGGTCTCGCGCGCATCCGTCTCGTGCTTTTCGATGTGGATGCTGGTGAAGAGATCTTCCTGCACGATGCGCTCGCTGATGAGGATGGCGTCCTCAAAGTTGCCGCCTTCCCACGTCATGAACGCGACCAGGATGTTCTGGCCCAGCGCCAGCTCGCCATTCTCGGTGGACGAGCTATCCGCCAGCACTTGGCCCTCAACCACACGGTCGCCCTTGTTGACGATGGGCCGCTGGTTGATACAGGTGCCCTGGTTCGAGCGGACGAACTTGCGCAGGCGGTGATGGTGTTCCTGGCCCTCGTCATCCAGAATGACCACTTCGCGCGCCGTGCAACTGACCACCTCGCCGCTGGCCTTCGCCAGCACCACCTGGCCGCTGTCACGCGCCACCTGAAATTCCACGCCGGTGCCGACGATGGGCGATTGCGGACGCAGCAAGGGAACTGCCTGGCGCTGCATGTTCGCGCCCATCAAGGCGCGGTTCACGTCGTCGTGCTCCAAGAAGGGGATCAGCGACGCGGCGACGCTCACCATCTGCGACGGCGAGATGTCCATGTAGTCCACGCGCTCGATGCTGGTATCCACGAACTCGCCCAGGTGGCGGCCCGTGACGCGCTCGGCCAGGAAGTTGCCGTTCTTGTCAATGGGCGCGTTGGCCTGCGCGATGGTGAACTTCTCTTCTTCGTCCGCCGTCAGATATTCCACTTCCAGCGACACCCAGGGGCTGATGCTCACCTCGCGGGGTTCCAGCTTGCTCAGTTCATCCAGCACGGCTTGATCCACCACCGTGCCGGCGGGGACGACAACCTTGTTGCCCTCCATCACGTCACGACGAATCTTGCGGTGCAGCAGGCGCGGATCGTCGCTCTGCAAGCTGTGGAAGACGCGGCGATAGGGCGTCTCGATGAAGCCGAAACGGTTGATCATGGCGTGCGTCGCCATGTTGCCGATCAAGCCGATGTTCGGCCCTTCCGGCGTCTCGATGGGGCAGATGCGGCCATAGTGCGAGCTATGCACGTCGCGCACTTCAAACCCGGCCCGCTCGCGCGACAGACCGCCCGGACCCAGCGCCGACAGGCGGCGCTTGTGGCCGATCTCCGCCAGCGGATTCGTCTGGTCCATGAACTGCGACAATTGGCTGCCGCCGAAGAACTCTTTCATCGCCGCTACGACGGGGCGAATGTTGATGAGTTGGTTCGGCGACGCCTGGGTGGGATCTTGCACGACGCTGATGCGCTCGCGCACCACGCGCTCCATGCGCACCAGGCCCACGCGGAACTGCTGCTGGATCAACTCGCCCACGCTGCGCACGCGGCGGTTGCCCAGGTGGTCAATGTCATCCGCCTTGCCGATGCCGTTATTCAACTGGATCAACCGCTTGACGATGGCGATCATGTCGTCTTGCGTCAGCGTGCGAATGGTCTGCGGGATGGTGAGATCCAGCTTGCGGTTCAGCTTATAGCGGCCCACGTTGCCCAGGTCATAGCGGCGCGGCTGGTAAAACAGTTGAATCACCAATTGACGCGCGTTCTCTTCCGTCGCGGGATCGCCGGGGCGCAGCTTTTTATAGACCTCGATCAGCGCCTCTTTCGGCTCTTTGACGGGGTCTTTCTCCAGCGTGGCGGAAATGTAATGATGCGGCCCCGTATCCACGTCCGCGAACGTTGCGAGGATCGCTTCGTTGGTGCGCAGGTCGGGCGTCATGTCGGTGCGGCCCGGATCTTTGTCGCCGACGGCGGCCATCGCGCGCAGCAGCGTGGTGATGGGGATCTTGCGCTTGCGGTCGATCTTGACCGACAAAATGTGCTTGCTGCTGGTCTCGAATTCCAGCCACGCGCCGCGATTGGGGATCAGCTTGACGCCATAAAGGCGGTTGCCACCACCCAGGTCTTCATCCAGGGTGAAATACGCGCCGGGTGAGCGCACCAACTGGCTGACCACCACGCGCTCCGCCCCATTGATGATGAAGGTGCCGTCCTTCGTCATCAATGGGAAGTCGCCCATGAAGATCTCTTTTTCGACGATCTGTCCGGTCTCTTTATTGGTCAGGCGCGCCTTCACGGTCAGCGGCGCGGCATAGGTCGCGTCGCGGTCGCGGCACTCCTCTTCGTCATATTTGGGCTTGCCAAACGGCTCATCGGGAACGATAAAATCCAAACGCAGGTTCTTGTTGGTGAAATCCTCAATCGGGGAGATCTCGGCGAACAATTCGCGGAGACCCTCGCGCTTGAACCACTCGAAGGAATCAAGCTGGAT
>JAJPKG010000110.1 GCA_021323815.1 Pseudomonadota bacterium | reverse complement strand
GTAACAGAGCGCGCATATCTGGTTTCAGGTTGAGCTTGGCCGCCGCGCGGTCGAATTGCGCCTGAGCGACGGCAAACGGGTTGACACGCGGTTTGGTTGCCATAGTGTGAGATACCTTCCTTACGGTGAAGGGGAGGAGGTGGAACGCCCCATTGCGCTCCAGAAGAAACACGTCAGATGTTCCTTCACTCACATCGTATATCACCGTGTCAAGCAGGAATCAGCGATTACCTGGCAACAGAGCAGCGCCAGAGGATATCATGTGCTTCTGAGCGTGTCGGCGACGGAAAGGACCACTCCGGCATAGCGTATCACGCGCCATAGAACTTTCAGATGAGCCGTGCGGGAACACAAGCCTGGCGCGTCTTATGGATTGAGGTGCGCTTTCGTCGGTTATTTCCGCCACCGATTTGTCGTGAAATCCCTGACAAGATACCCTGTTTCATATGAGCCACTGTGTGTTATAATATGGCCCATGCAGGCAATGGCAGAGATTACATCATGCCATGACAAGTATGTGTCGCCGTCCGCGAAGGCGACGAGCGAGGCATGCCATCGGCCCTACAGCGTAGCATGGCCCTCGCGCGCGAATACGTTCGCCGGTTTTCAGGTTCAGACAGAAACAGAATAGGAAAGACCGCAGATCATGTTAAGTTGGCTCGGCAAAATTGTGTATCACGGGCGCTGGTTCGTGTTGTTGGCAGCAGTGCTCGCCGTCGGCGCAGCGAGTTTTTACGGCAAAGATGCCATCGCCGCCCTGGATAGCGACATCGGCCATACGTCGCAAAGCGCTTCGCAACAGGCGCAAACGATCCTTGATACCAGGCTCAGCGCGACGCGGGTGGATATGGTGATCCTTTTCCAGAGCGACACCATGCACGCGCGTGATCCACTCTTTCAGATCTATGAAAACGCCGCCTTGCAGCCCTTGCAGGGCAACCCCGACATCGCTTCCATCCAGACATATAGCAGCACCGGCAACGCCGACTTCATCTCGCGCGACGGGCATGAGTCTTTCGCGACCATTCGCCTGGTTGACCAGAAAGATCCGCACGATGTCTATGATCTGGTCAGGACGCAGGTGAAATCGCTCATGTTGCGCGTCAGCCTGGGCGGTCCGGTTCCGGCGGATCGCCAGTTTTCGGCGCAAACCGCAGACGATCTGAAGCAGATGGAGTTCATCTCGTTCCCCATCGTGGCGCTGGCGCTGGTGCTGGTTTTTGATGGCCTGCTGGCGGCGCTGCTGCCGCTGGTCATCGGCGGCGTTGCCATCATCGGCGCGCTGGCCGGGCTGCGGGCACTGACGCTGGTGCTGACCATCAGCGCGTTCGCCGCCAACATTGTCAGCGTGCTGGGCCTGGGCCTGGCGATTGACTATAGCCTGTTCATCGTCACGCGCTTCCGCGAGGAATTGGCGCGTTCCCCCCAAGACACGCGCGGCGCGCTGCAACGCACGCTGAAAACGGCGGGGCGCACGGTGTTCTTTTCGGGCTTGACGGTCAGCACATGCCTGGTAAGCCTGACCTTCTTCCCGGAAATCACGTTGCGCAGCCTGGGGGTGGGGGCCATCGCGGCGGTGCTGGTGGCCATGCTGGCGGCGCTGACCATCTTGCCGGCCATCCTGGCGGTGCTGGGGCGGCGCGTGAATGCGCTCGCGCTCTCGCGCCTCTTCCGCCGCCGCAAGAGCCAGGCGCAGCAGAACGAGGCCGGGGCGTGGTATCGCCTTTCGCAGTTGGTGATGCGCTTCCCCATTCCGGTGATGGCGCTCACCCTGGCGCTGCTGATCGCGCTGGGAACGCCGTTCACGCGCGTCACCTTCGCCGCGCCGGATATCCACGCGCTGCCGGCCTCGCAGTCTGCACGCTACGTGGCGGATCGCCTGACAGCGGATTTTCCGCAGCAGAGCGGTTCAACGCAGACCATTGCCCTGCTCACCCCCGGCGACGCCTTCAGCAATGACAATCTGGCGGCGCTGCATGGCTATGTGCAGCAAATCCAGGCGCTGCCGCATGTCACCAACGTGACGAGCATCGTGACGCTGAACCCGCGCCTGCGCCTGGCCGATTACGAATATCTGTATAGCCACCCGCAGGCCAACCCGCGTTTATACGCGGCGGCGCAGGCCCTGGCGAACGGCGACGCCACTGAGATCGCCGTCACGGTGGATGGTGCAGATAACTCCGGGGTAGCACAACAGGCAGTGCATGCTCTGCGCGCGCTCGCGCCGCCTGCCGGCTTCACGGCGTATGTTGGTGGCACGACGGCCACGCAGATCGATCTGTTTGACACGCTGCGCGCGCACCTGCTGCCCGCCGTGCTGATGATCGTCCTTTCGACCTTCGTGCTATTGTTCCTGATGACCGGCTCGGTGGTGGTGCCGCTCAAAGCGATCATCCTGAACACGCTTTCGCTGACGGCGACCTTCGGCGCGGTGGTCTTCGTCTTTCAGGAAGGCCATTTCGCCCGCCTGCTCGACTTCACCTCCGTCGGGGCCATCGATCCTTCGCAGATGATGATCCTGTTCGCCATCGCATTCGGTTTGTCGATGGATTATGAAGTCTTTTTGATCAGCCGCATCAAGGAGCAATATGACCTCACCAACGACAACCGGCTGGCAGTGGCGAGCGGCTTGCAGCGCACGGGGCGGCTGATCACCAGCGCCGCGCTGCTGCTGGCGATTGTGCTGCTGGCCACCATCTCGTCGCAGATCATCTTCATCAAAGAACTGGGCCTGGGTCTGGCGCTGGCGGTGATCATGGATGCGACGGTGGTGCGCGCCCTGCTGGTGCCGGCGACCATGCGCCTGCTGGGGCGCGCCAACTGGTGGCCGAATGTGCGCGCCTTCGGCGAGCGCGAAGAACCGCCCGCGCCGACACCCTCGCAGCCGCTCGCGCCCGAAAAGGAAGCTGCTCTCGCCGCCACGTTGCGCGATCGCGATCCCAACGACAGCGCGGCGGCCACGGTGACGGTGGGACGCTGAAACGCAACATGGGCGCGCTGGGCGGAATTTACCGCGCCCAATCCCGCGCCCAGCGATTCTCTTGCCCTGCGCAATTCGCCTGAACCGGGATTGGGCGCGGTAAATACCGCCCAGC
>JAJPKG010000101.1 GCA_021323815.1 Pseudomonadota bacterium | reverse complement strand
GTTCCAGCAAATTGACCGCGAAGGAATGGCGCAGGCTGTGCGGCGTCAGCGACTCCATCCCCGCCGCGCGGGCATGGTTCTTGATGATCAGCCAGAAACCCTGGCGCGTCAGGCGCGCACCATGATGGTTCACGAACAGCGCGTGCTCTTTCTTGCTGTGCACCAGGCGCGGCCTGCCGGATTCCAGGTAGGTATGCAGCGCGGCCAGCGTATCGGCATCCAGCGGCAGATAGCGCCGGCGGCTGGCCTTGTTGGAACGGCCAACGCACAGCACCGATGAGCGATCATAGTCGATGTCGTTGATATCCAGCGACACGATCTCCGTCACCCGCATCCCCGTCGAGATCAGCAGGTGCAGCATCGCCCGGTCGCGCAGGCTGATGGGATCGCGCCCCTTCACCATGCCCAGCAGCGAGGCAACTTCCGTTTCTTTCACCGGCGCGGGCTGCTCGCGGTCGATGCGCGGCGCGCTCAGCGAAACCGAGGGATCGCTGGTGATGCCGCCATCCTCGAAAAGCCAGTGGAAAAACGACTTGATGGCGGCAAGCTTGCGCGCCACTGAGGTCGGAGCATATTGCTGCTCGCGCAGGCGCAGCAGATAGGCCACCAGATGATCGCTGGTGACACTGGTCCATTTGGTGATGTTGTTCGCGCTGAGAAACTTGACTAACTGGCGCAGATCGGTCGCGTAAGCCGCGACGGTGTTGGCACTGGCGTGCTGTTGGCTGCTCATTCGCTTCACGAAGGCAGCGATCATCTCTTCCATCATCAACCCCTCATTCCCCACCACACCGATGATCAGCGATAGGGAACCTTTCCCCCCAAGCTATCGTATCAAACCACTACCACATCAACACCCGATACTTTTGCAAGTACCCTCTTACCCTTTAGTATATGGCCTGGCTGGCCGTCCCTTCCTGATTATAGGACCATAAGGCTAGCGGACACTGTACATAAGATCGCTGACTTGACGAGGAGTTATGGCAGGCGGCAGGCGATCATAAAGGGGAACGGCATGAGATCCTGCCTGTTTTTGGAGATTATGATATAGTGCATGGGGTGGATTCGCGTTTCACGGCAGGAGGGCAGCATTGATGGTGGCGACGGCGTTGGTGGTGAGCGATCTGCATCTGGCGGACGGCAGCCGCGAGCGGGAAAACTGGGGCGCGACACAACAAGCCGCGTTTGAGCGCATGCTGGCGGCGACTCAGCCGGGCGGCGTGCTGGCATCTGACACGGTGGAAGTGATCCTCAACGGCGACACATTTGATTTTCTGCTGACCCCGCCGAATCTGGGCGACCGCACCCACGCCGACCTCAACCTGGCACATGCGAAATGGGCGACCATTCAGGCAGTGCATGGTCCCTGGTTCGCGGCGCTGCACGATTTTCTGCGCCAGCCCGGCCACCGTGTCACCTTTCTGGTTGGCAACCACGATGTCGAGTTGCTGTATCCTTCCATCCGGGCGCGTGTGCGTTCTGCTGTCAATGCGCCGCCGGGCATGGTGCGCTTTTGCCTGACACAGACCTACCAGCCCTTCCGGGATGTCATCATCGATCACGGCTGCCAATTTGATCCCTATAACGCCATTCCAGAGGTATGGGCGGATGGGGCGACATCCACTCCTGAGCAGCTTGAAACCACAAACATCCGTGGCAGCGCCGGCCCATTAGCCCTGCCCTGGGGCGCGCGCTATTTCTACCAGGTCTTCCTGCCCTCAAAGCTGCGTTTCCGCTACCTGGATGAGATGATCCCTTCGCTGGACTTCGTGCGGCAGAGCGCGCTGGTGAGCCTGCTGGCCCCGGAGATCATCGCCGACGCTTTACCCCGTCTGCTGGCGCTGTTGCCCGGTGGCGGCGATCTGCCTCTGCCCGCCGACCTTGACCTGAGCAATCCCCAGGCCGTTTTCGCCTTCAGCCAGTTCGCCGCGCGCTTGATCCATCAGGCCGTTGCGGGGACGAAGCCGGGCGCGCCGGATGACATGCCCAGCCAAACGCAGCCGGAAGCCGCGCGCCTGACCGAAGCATTGGGCAAAGATCGCTATGAAGCCTTGAAGGCGCTGCTCACCATCGGGCCGGAGGGCATCAATCGCACGGATCGCGGGGTGCGCGCTGCCGCGCAAGCCCATCTGGCGCAGCATCCAGAGACGCGGTTCTACATTTTGGGGCATACGCATGAGGAAGGGCGCTGGCGCGCATCATCCAGCCAGGCGATCCTCAACACGGGCACGTGGTTCCCGCGCAAGGCCAGGCCGCATGCCGACGAGTGGAATCCAGAATTCGCGGCCTGGGCCGGCCAGCCGTTAGCGATTCCCTATCCGGGCCGCGACGGCAGCCGCTTCACCACTGCATGGCTGCGCTCCGAGCCGGGAGCCGCCACTGTCGCGGAACTGATCGCCTGGCGCGATGACGGCTTTGCCCCTGTGCCGGATGACGCGATGGAGCGGTGTTGACACTCTGCATAGGCTAAAGCCATAGCAGATTCTTGGTTCAGCCAGCGGGCTTACCAGTGTGGCTCACGTCGCACTGCCAGCGGCCCCTCTGTCCCCAAGCGTT
>JAJPKG010000350.1 GCA_021323815.1 Pseudomonadota bacterium | reverse complement strand
TTGATAGGCAAGGGCACGTTCCAGGTCGTCGATGACCTCAATGACGCGCAGCAGCAGATTCTTCTTCTCCTGCTTGACGCGGTCTTGCGCGCGTTTCTCTTGCATCTTGCGGAAGTTATCCATATCCGCGATAGCGCGCAGATATTTATCTTTCATCGCCGCCGCTTCGGCCTGGGCAGCTTCCAATTGTTGCTGCAAGTCATTGTTGCCGGCGGGCTGTTGTTGTTGCGCGTCTTGTTGGTTCGTCATGTTGGGTTTCCTCCTGAATATCATCGGCATGTTGCCTCGGTAAGATTACGGATTAGGCCACTGCGCGATGCTGTGGCGCAAGTGATCGAGATCGGCGCAGGCGGCGGCGAGGGCATCCCAGGCCACCGCCGGGCCATTGCGGGCGGCGCGCACGCGATTAGAGATGCTTTCCAGCGCGGTGCGCGAGAAAAAATCCAGCGACGGCTGCGCATGCGCCAGCAGCCACTCCGCCTGGTTCAGCAGCAGATCGGCGCGGCGCAGCAACGCCGCCTGTGCCGGGGCCAGCGTCGTCGCGTCGATCACGGGCCGCCCCTGCGCGTCGATCTCATGCAGCACATCGGTCGGGATGCTGGAAAGGCCGCCGGTATCCGGTTCGGGCGGCTGCACCACGCCGCGCGTGACGATGGTGATATGCTGCGAGCGCTGGGTGCTCTCGTCAGTGGCCGAGACCGTCACCAGCCCGTTCACGTCGATGTCGAACGTGACGGAGATGCGCGGCACGCCCTTCGGCGCGGGTGGAATGCCGTCCAGCCGGAAGCGCCCCAGGCTGAAATTGGCGCTGGCGCTGGATTCTTCGCCTTGCACCACGTGAATTTCGACATCCGTCTGGTTATCGCGGCTGGTCGTAAAGGTTTCCGTCGCGGCGATGGGCAGCGGCGTGTTGCGCTCGATGATGCGATGCACGTGGTCGCCCACCGTCTCCACGCCCAGCGAGAGCGGCGTCACGTCCAGCAGCAGCACATCGCTGACCTGCCCCGCTAGCACGCCGCCCTGGATGGCCGCGCCCAGCGCCACCACTTCGTCTGGGTTGACGCCCTGGTTCGGCGTGAGGCCGCTGAGCAGGCGCACCAGCCGTCCCACCGCCGGCATGCGCGTGGCCCCGCCGACGAGGATCACCTGGTGCAGATCCGCTGCCGTCAGGCGGGCGTCGGCCAGCGCGGCCTCGAAGGGCGCGGGCAGGCGATCCGTCAGGTGTTGCGTCAGCGCCTCGAACTCGGCGCGGGTGATGCTCGCTTCCAGATGATGCGGCCCGTTCACATCGGCAGAGATGAAGGGCAGGCTGATGCTCGTCTCAAGCAAAGACGACAGTTCGATCTTGGCGCGCTCGGCGGCATCCAGCAGACGTTGATAGGCTTGCGCCTCCTGGCGCAGATCCACGCCGTGTTCCGCCATGAAGCGTTCGGCCAGCCAGTTCACCAGCACGCGGTCATAATCATCGCCGCCCAGGAAGGTGTCGCCGCTGGTGGCGCGCACCTCGAAAACGCCGTCGCTGGCATCCAGCACCGACACGTCGAAGGTACCGCCGCCGAGATCCCACACCAGAATCGTCTCGCGTTGCGTCTTGCCCAGGCCATAGCCCAGGGCTGCGGCAGTCGGCTCGTTGATGATGCGCAGCACCTCCAGCCCGGCCAGTTGCCCGGCGTCTTTGGTCGCCTGGCGCTGGGCGTCGTTGAAATAGGCCGGCACGGTGATGACGGCGCGGGTGATGGTCTCGCCCAGGTAGCTTTCGGCGTCGCGTTTCAGCTTGGCCAGGATCAGCGCGGAGATCTCCGGCGGCGTGTAGGTGTGCCCGTCGATGGTGATCCTTTCCGCCGTGCCCATCTTGCGCTTGATGCTGCTGATCGTCCGCGTGGGATTCAGAATCGCCTGCCGCCGCGCCAGCACGCCCACCAGTTGCTCGCCCCGCGCAGTGAAGGCGACGACGGACGGCGTGACGCGCCCGCCCTCGCTGTTGGGGATGATGACGGGGCGATCGCCTTCCATGACGGCAACGACAGAGTTGGTCGTTCCCAGATCAATGCCGATCACTCTGCCGCCACGACGATTGCTGCATGACATACGCTCAGCGTCCTTTTACATCTGCCAGCACGGTCTTTATAGGCATGATTCCGGGCAAAAACGATGCCCGAAGAAGGGTTTCTTCGCTCTTAGATATTATAAGATGTGAGTGTGTTGTTGTCAAACTTTCTGATGACGGGGGTGGCGGGAGAAAAAGATGGGCACCACCTTGTCTCTCATGGCAGCGCATGGCACAATGACAGCACCATCGCTGTGAGGAGAGCTATGCTGTGGGAATGACACCAGAAGCATTCATCGAAAAATGGGGCAATGTGACGTTGACCGAGCGCGCTGCGGCGCAATCGCATTTTCTGGATCTATGCGATCTGCTGGGGGTGCCGAAACCGACGGATGCCGACCCGCACGGTGAATTTTATACATTTGAGAAAACCACCGATAAAGATGATGGCCGCCGGGGCTTCGCGGACGTATGGTATCTCGGCCATTTCGCCTGGGAATATAAGCGCCCAAATGGCGATCTGGAAAAGGCGCTGATCCAGATCCGCAAATATTCCGGCGCGCTGGGCAATCCCCCCTTGCTGGTCGTGTCTGATATCCAGCATATTCGCATCGTGCCGCAGTTCACCGGTTACGTGACGACGCCGAGGGATTATGCCATCACCGATTTGTTGGATGCCCGCAAGCGTGAGGAATTACGCGCTCTGTGGAAAAATCCGGATTTGCTGAAGCCAACACAGACCCGCGAAGGCGTCACGCTGGAAGCCGCGCGCCAGTTCGCGCAGATCGCCGACCGGCTGCAAAACAAAGATAAGATCGATCCGCACATCACGGCGCATTTTCTCATTCGCATTCTGTTCTGTTTGTTTTCGGAAAATATCGGCCTGTTGCCGCCCAAACATTTCACGCGCATGGTGGAAGCCTTTCGCAGCACGCCGGAAGGGTTCATCCGGCGCGTCGCCGATATCTTCAACAAGATGGCGAGCGGCGGTTTCGATGGCAATGTGGAGATTCGCCACTTCAACGGCGATCTCTTTACCCATGCTTCCGAACAACTGGTGCGCCTGCACCCGGACGATCTGTCGATCTTGTGGCACGCGACGGCGCACGACTGGTCCAGCGTGGCCCCCAGCATCTTCGGCACGCTGTTTGAGCGCGGGCTGGACCCCACCAAGCGATCGCAGATCGGCGCGCATTACACCAGCGAGGCCGACATCATGGATGTAGTGCAGCCGGTGGTCATCGCCCCGCTGCGCCGTCAATGGGAGGAACGCCGCGCCGAACTGGATGCCCTGGCCGCGAAGGGCCGCGCCGCTGGCGATCGCGCCCACAGCCTCATTCGCCAGATGCAGTATGACATCAGCACCACCACCGTCCTTGACCCGGCGTGCGGCTCCGGCAATTTCCTCTATGTGACGCTGCACCTGCTGCACGAACTGGAATTTGAGGTGATCACCTGGTGCGCCCAACACGGCTTGCCCTTGCCCTTTGTCACGGTGGGGCCGCAGCAACTTTATGGCATCGAGATCAATCCCTATGCCGCCGAACTGGCCCGCGCCGTCATCTGGATCGGCCACCTGCAATGGATGCTGGAACACGGCTATGAGGCCGGCAACCCCGTCTTGCAACGGCTCGATAACATCCAGTGCGCCGACGCCCTGCTGGATCTCACCGACCCCGCCGCGCCACGCCGCACGCCCTGGCCTGCCACCACCTGCATCGTCAGCAACCCACCGTTTTTGGGTGGCAACAAAGTTCGCGCCGAATTGGGTGATGCCTATGTGGAGGCGCTGTGGCGCGAGTATGGCGAATCGGTCGGTGCCTTCGCTGATCTCGTCTGCTATTTTGTGGAACGCGCCCGCGCGCAGCTTGCCGACGGAAACGTGCAGCGCGTCGGCCTCATCACCACCAATTCCATTCGCGGCGGCGTCAATCGCCAGGTGATCGAAAACATCAAGCGCACGACGCTGCCGGATGGCAAACGCGCCGATCTCTTCATGGCCTGGGCTGACCGCCCCTGGATTCTGGAAGGCGCCGCCGTGCGCATCTCTATGCTGGGCTTCGATGCCGATCAAGAACAGCCGCGCAAGCTGGATGGTCACACCGTCGCCGCCATCAACCCTGACCTCACCAGCACGGTTGATCTCACCCAGGCGCGCCGCCTCGCTGAAAACGTCAGCATTGCTTTCGAGGGAACAAAGAAAGATGCACCTTTTGATATCGACAATGCTACCGCCCAAGCGATGTTGGCGTCAAAAGGCAATCCCAATGGTCGCCCAAATAGGGATGTGGTGAAACCGTGGATGAACGGCTCGGATATCGTGCGTCGTCCGCGCAACATGTGGATCATTGATTTTGGCGTTGATATGCCGATGGATGATGCAGCTATGTACGAAATGCCGTTCGAGTATGTTAAACAAAACTGCTATCCAGTACGGCAAAAAAGCAGAGATCGTGCCTATCGTGAGATTTGGTGGCGGCACGCTCGGCCACGGCCAGAAATGCGCCGTGCCATTGCTCCTCTGAAGCGTTATATCCTGACGCCGCGCGTTGCCAAACACCGCATCTTCATTTGGGTAGATGCCGGTGTCATACCCGATTCGGCGACGGTGGCGTTTGCCCGCGACGATGATTATACCTTCGGCGTGCTGCACAGCCATGCGCACGAATTGTGGGCATTGCGGTTGGGAACATCGCTGGAAGATCGCCCACGCTATACGCCAACGACCACATTCGAGACGTTCCCATTTCCGCAGCCAAGCGAGGCGCAGCGCGAGGCCGTCGCTGAAGCGGCGCGGCGGCTGGTGGCGCAACGCGACGCCTGGCTGAATCCGCCGGATGCGAGCGAAGCGGAGCTGAAAAAGCGCACGCTGACCAACCTCTATAACCAGCGCCCGCAATGGCTGCTCAACGCCCACGCCGCGCTGGACCGCGCTGTTTATGCCGCCTATGGCTGGCCGGAAACGATCAGCGACGACGAAATCTTGCAGCGCCTGCTGGCGGAAAATCTGCGGCGCAGCGCGGCGGGGCCGGTGGAGCGAGTGGCCGGTGACAACGCGAGGGATGATGAAGAGGAAACGGGAGACGAATAGGCCAGGGAAATGCTGCATTGCGTGGCACGCCTGCCGGGAATTTATTGCAACCTTCATCAGAAGAAGTGGCGCGGAAAAGAAACTCCTCTGGGCTATGGACGGCACGCGAGAAAACCCAAATTCTCCATCTCAGCCCAACGTGGTGAATGCTCCGACATTGCCTGCCATCATGCATCAAATGCTGGTTTGGTCGTAGCCCGGATGGGCTTTCTTTATCGAGCCGGGGAATTCGATTCCCCGGCGGGCGCGCCGCGCGGATATGGCGCATTCAGGCGGGAATTGTGCCGGAGCAAGAAAAGGGAAACGCTGATTCAGGTCTGCCGGCATCGTCGGCGAGCGCGCCTCAACGAGGAAAGCGTAGAGGATGATGGATCGGGTAACGTGTCGTTACGACACCGTCACCGTCGCTTCCATCGAGGGATGAAAGGTGCAGGTGATCATATACGTTCCGGCGGTCGGGAAGGTGATGGTTTTGACATCCCCGGCGCTGAACATGATGCCGCTGGAAACGAACTGGCTCGGCGCGCCGGCCTCTTGCGTGAAGGTGCCGTTGCTGCCGGTGACGAGATTATGCGGTCCGCCCTGCGAATCATCGAAGGTGACGGCCTGGCCGGCTTTGATGGATGCGCTGGAGTCCATAAACCTTCCGACACCCAGATGAATGGTGGCCGCGCTCGTTCCCCCGCCCCCGCTGCCTGAAGATGAACTGCCGCCACAGGCGGCAAAGCCGAGCAAAAGAACGCCGAGAACGAGCAACGCCAACGGTGATTTGTGCATAAATCCACCATTTCCTTTCGTTATCACAGCGAAATGCCGTGTTGTGTGAAAAACCACAGGGCGGAAGTCCACCAGAGGCCGAGCAGCAGCGCGAAGAGCAATCCCCCCGCGATGGGCAGCGCCCAGCCGGGAAAGCCGCGTGCCCGCACGATCCACACTTTGCCCAAAAACGCGCCGTAAAACGCCGAGCCAAAGAGCGAATGCAGCAACACGCGAGCGTCCATCGTCTGGAAGCCCAGCAGAAAGATGCAGTGATAGGCCACCGGCAGCGTCAGCAGGATGGCAACGCGCCCCGTCCAGCGATGCGCCCCCTGCCAGAAGCGATCCGCCAGCGGCAGGCGCACGCGGCCATAGATGCGCGCGGCGCTGAGCAGTTGCAGCAGCCCTAAACCCATCGCGCCGGAAGCCAGCCAGACCTTGAAATGGATGGGATCGCTGAAAAAGAGATGGAAGAACGGCGTCTGCGTGCAGGTGGAGGTATAGAGGCCGGTCTGCGTGCAGACGATCCCCGCCTGGATGTCGGCGGTGTGGCGCGCAATGACGCCCACCGTCACCGCGACCAGCGCGGCCAGCACCAGCGGAGCCGCCAGCACGAATGGATTTTGGCGTTTCGCCGTGATGTCGCTCATTGCGCGCACCTCCGCGACGCGAAAGATATCTGCCTTGCTGAGAACTACGTTGGCATGTTACGCCCGTGTTGCATCACGACATGATGCACTTGAGAGCGATGGGGGAAATGACGGATCATACAGCGATTGTAGGCAATATCACACTCTTTGCTATCGCTATTTTCCAGAAATTATGATAAGCTAGTGATGTTGAACGTTCGCGCACACATCTCTGATGCTGTGTTTGTCTGTTTTGGGGAATGAGGAAGAAGCATGCCTACTGATCCCTTGCTGCGTGATGTGATGGCCTATGCCACCACCCAAAGTTGGGAGACCGCTCGCGATATCCTGGCCAACAATTCAGCGAAGTTGCTGAGCGATCGGGCGGAACAACTGTTACACTCAACCGTTGTGTCGATGCAGTTCCTGGGCACGGGCAATCCCACAGCGGGTGCCCTGCTGCGGGAACGCGAGGCATTCTTGCAGCGCGCGCGAGCGATCGGCGTTGCCGCCGCCTGGGCTGAGCGGCATCCCACCCAGGCCGCCGCCGCCGCCACCGCCACCGATCCCCTAGCATTGCCCGGTCTGGTGGGCAACTGGCTGGATACGCGCACCTATGCCGATCAGCGCGCATTCCTGGCCTCGCACCTGGCCTTGCTCGATCCCCTGACGGATCGCATCATGACCACACTCATCGTGCAGTTCCAGGGCAAAGACAACGAACAGTTCTTGCATGCCTCTCTGGTGTGGCTCCAGACGGCGCGCGCGAGCGGACTGGATGCCGGCTGGCGCGCGTTTTGCCAGGAAATGGGCATTCCGGCTGATCCCGCGGAGGCTGAACGGCTGCTGCAACTGGTGCTCGACTGGCTGAACTCGCAGACCTTCGGGGAGATGTATGACTTTCTGAAAGGGCATCCCGAATTGCTCAAGCCACAGGCGGATAGCATTCTCGAGGCGCTGGCGGCGCAATATGCCGGGCAGAAAGAAGAAAAGCTCTTGCGCGCGTCACAATTGTGGCTGCAACGCTCCCGCCAGGATGGAATGGAGGCCGGTTGGCAGGCCTTCCAACTGGCGCTGCTCTATGACCAACCCCAGAGCATCTAGCCTGAGCTGCCCCTTGCCCCCTCCCTCACATGAGCAGGGAAGGGGGCGTCAGCGCGCCAACCGTCAGCCATAATACGCGGTTCAATTTGTCCTATCCTTGTCTCCATTTCCGCCGATGCATGCTAGAATGATGAGATAGCAGCATTGCAGGGAAAAGGGAGCATTTCGCCCGATGGCAACGGTTCATGAACAGCATTCGCCGATTCGCACGCAATATCTGAGCATCAAGCGGCAATATCCTGATGCATTAATCTTCTTCCGCCTGGGCGATTTTTATGAGACGTTCGATACCGATGCCGAGGTGGTGGCGCGCGAACTGGAACTGACGCTGACCAGGCGCGAATGGGGACGCGGCGAGCGCTCGCCGATGGCCGGCGTGCCCCACCACGCGGCGGATAGCTACATCGCGCGGCTGATCGGGCGCGGCTATCGCGTGGCGGTGGTCGAGCAGTTGACCGAGCCGAACGGCAAAGGATTGGTGGAACGCGATGTAGCCCGCGTCATCACCCCCGGCACGGTGGTGGACCCCACCATGCTGGCGGCGCGAGCGAATAATTATCTGGCCGCCGTCGTGGTGGGGCAGGGGGCAGTAGGGCTGGCCTATGCCGACATCACCACCGGCGAGTTTTGCTGCACCCAATGCGCCACCGGCGATGCTGAAACGACGCTGGCCCAGGAACTCGCCCGCATCGGCGCGGCGGAAGTGCTGGTGGAAGCGCCGGAGCGCGCACGGATGAATCCCCGCGCTCTGCGCGTGGCTGCCAGCGAAGACGACCACGACACCGATGCCGATGACGACGCAGGCTTGCCCGAATGGGTGACGCGCATCGCGCCCTTCGCCGGGCACATCACCCCACTGGCCGGGCGCGATTTCGCCGAACGCGGGGCGCGGGAGCGGCTGCTGGCGCATTTCAAGGTCGCCACCCTGGAAG
>JAJPKG010000380.1 GCA_021323815.1 Pseudomonadota bacterium | reverse complement strand
TCCCGATGGGACGGCATGGCGGCCACGTCGGCACCATGTCTGCCACCGACTGCCTGGCTGTCGGCAAGGCGTTGCGCGCTGGGGTCATCGGCATGGGCATCTATTCCGAGCAAGACTATGACCGCATCTATGCCCAGGCGGAAAAAGAGTTCCGGCAAGCGCGCGGGCGCGGCTATCTGCCCTTCTATGTCGCCTGTGGCCGCCGCGTGATCTAACAGAGACGGCGATCGGATCAACCTGCGCGGGCTGGAACGAAGCCTGCCCTCGTATCTCGGCGCTGTGTGTTTTTCAGACGCCCAGCGCCGTTGTCATATCCTTTTTTCCGCGATATCATGCATCTGTCAGAAGTGTTGTTCAGAGGCATGCCTGACGGTTGATGTATATAAGGAGATCGCACCATGCAACCGGCAAAACCTATCATCGAAGAAGACATCGAAGCGAAACTGCGCCGCATTCCCAAATATCGCGTCATCTTGCACAACGATGATTACCATACCTTCGACCAGGTCATCCGCTGGATCGTCATCACCGTGCAGTTGCCCATCGCAGACGCCGTGCGCATCACCTACAAGATCCACAACGAGGGCGCGGCGACGGTGGTCATCGTGGTGAAAGAGCTTGCCGAGCACTATATGGACATCTTTCGCGGCTATGGCATGGGCTGCACCATCGAACCGGAGTAGGTCGAGTGGCTTCTGGAAATGCCTCATACAACCGCTAAAGGTGGTCCCAGCAATTCCATATCGTGGGCGCGCCAGAGTGCGGGATCTTGTGGTGGCATAGCATTGGCTTTAGTGCCTTCCCGGAAGAAGGCTGCCATCTTCCCTGCTGGCTGAATCCCATTTCTGAACATGCGTCCTATTTCGCTGTGCTATACTGATGGGGCGAGATGATCAACGCTACGCGCTCAATAACGCCTAAGGATCACTGATGGACCCTGTTTCTCAAGCCCGTGCCACCGTCGCCCGCGATCTCGGTCATGGCGGCGTGCTCGATCGCCGCCTTCCCGGCTATGAAGAACGCCCCGCGCAGATTCAGATGGCCCAGGCCGTCGCCGCCGCGCTGGAAAACGGCGAACATGCGCTCATCGAAGCAGGCACGGGGACTGGCAAGTCGCTCGCTTACTTGCTTCCCATCGTGCGGTCCGGCAAAATCGCGTTGGTGGCAACGGCGAACAAGGCCCTGCAAGAGCAACTATTCTATAAAGATATCCCCTTCATCGCGGAAAACGTGCAGCCTGTGCGCGCGGCATTGATCAAGGGCATGAGCAATTATCTCTGCCTGCAACATCTGGAAGATGAGCGTGCTGGATTTCAGGCGTATCTCAACGATCCCGCCTTCGAGAAGCTGGACGCCGAAACGGACAACCCGGAGTGGGATGGCGATCTGGACATGCTGGATTTTCACCTGCCCGGCGAGCTGCGGCGGCGCGTGGCTGCGGACAGTGATGATTGCGCCTGGCGCGAATGCCCGCACTTCAACACCTGTTATGTGCATAAGATGCGCGATGCCGCGCAAAACGCGCAGATCGTCGTCATCAATCATACCCTGTTGCTGCTGGATGTGCTGATGGAAGGCTGGCTGCTGCCGGAGCGCGATGTCATCGTCATCGACGAAGCGCACCACCTGGAAGACGAGGCGACGCGCGCTTTCACCGCCACCGTGACGCCGCGCCGCGTGGAGACGCTGCTGAGCCAGCGCCGCCTGCGCGAGCATTGCGATTCACAAAAGCTGGAAAACGCCGTCTCCGCAAACGTGCTGTTGTGGAGCCGCGTCAGCGAGATCGCCGGTTCCGGCATGCAGCGCGGGCGGCTGCCACTGACTGAGCGCGTCGAGGAAGGTCTGCGGCTGGCGACGGCTGTCGGCGACATCGCCGCGCACCTGCGCGCCCGCAAGCCGGAAGTGATGGACCCGCGCGAGAGCCAACTCTATGATAAGCTGGTCGCTCGCGCCTCAAATCTCAAAAGCGATCTGCAACTGGTCTTTGGCGTGAAAGATCCCGAAGGGCGCGTATATTATATGGAGCGCGAGCCGTCGCGGCGCGGGCGCGAGGCGTCGTATGCCGTTTCCGCCGCGCCCCTTTCGGTCACAGAGATCCTCAAGGAAAAGCTCTTCGATCGGATCAGCGTCATCTGCACGTCGGCCACGCTGGCCATCAACGGCAATTTCGGCTTCTTCAAGCGCCAGGTGGGCATCACCGATGCCAGAGAACTGGTGTTGCCGCTGGCCTTTGATTATCAGCAAAACGCCATCCTCTACGTTCCGCGTCTCAAACACATGCCCGCCTTCGGCAAAGACAACGGGCCATATCTGGACGAGCTGGCGCAGCAGATGAACGATCTGGTGCGCGCCTCACGAGGCCGCGCTTTCTTGCTCTTCACCAGCCAACGCGCCATGAATGAGGTGTGGGAGCGTATCGCGGAAGATCTGGACCGCGACGGCTTCACCCTGCTAATTCAAGACGGCGATCTGGGGCGTTCGGAACTGGTGCGGCGTTTCCGCAGCAGCGAGCGCGCCGTGCTCTTTGGCTTGCGCAGCTTCTGGGAAGGCGTGGACGTGGCCGGCGATGCCCTGTCGCTGGTGGCCATCGACAAGTTGCCCTTCGATCCGCCGGACGATCCCGTTCATGAAGCGCGCGTCAGCCGGATGAAAGCGGCGGGGAAGAACTGGTTCGGCGATTACGTGCTGCCCCTGGCGATCTTGCGGCTGAAACAAGGTGTGGGCCGCCTGCTGCGCACCAAAACGGATCGCGGCGTGCTGGCATTGCTGGATGCGCGCCTGCGCGCGAAAGGCTATGGCCGCCAGGTGATCTATGCCCTGCCGCCGGCGCGGGGCACCGCTTCCATCGAGGATGTGCGCCGCTTCTTTGAGGATGCAT
>JAJPKG010000243.1 GCA_021323815.1 Pseudomonadota bacterium | reverse complement strand
GCCAGTGGGCCAGGGCGAGCATGGTGAGCGCATCGCGCGAGGTGCGCATGCGCCGCGCCAGGGCAGCGCGCCGCCCCATCAGCGCGCCGGGTAGCCCCAGCAATTCGCCCAGCACGATCAGATTGGGGCGATCGGGCGCGAGATGCGGCACTGCCAGCCTAACAATGCGCGCGATCTCCCCTTGCGCCGCCGCATCGTCCCGCCAGGCCGCCACGTTGATTCGGTTGCCGACGGCGATGGCACGGATGACTCGCTCCCCCATACCTGCGCCCCCCGATGCTCTCTGCGAGCATCATACCATGTGTAGCCGGTACGTTGTATCATGAGAGATATCAGGAAAATGGCGTGCATGCCGGTGGCGAACGCCGGGCGCGCCGGGAGCGATGGCAGATGATCACCTTTGAAGACGTGACACGCTTGTTTTTGCGCGCCGCCGAACATACCGGCATCACGACGCACCCCGATAGCTGGCTGAATGTGGAGACGCTGGAACGCGAATTTGAGAGTGTGTGCCACCTGGGACCATGCGAAGAAGCGGAAAACAAAGCGACATGCCGCATCTCGTTCAGTTGGAGTCCGCTGGATACCGCCCTCTCGCTGGATGGTCCGCAAGGCGTCTGCGAGTTTTTCCACGAGCCGAATGAGACCTGCCCGCACTTGCACACCGAGGACGTACCGCCGCTGGCGCTGGATCTCGCTTACACCGTCGCGCTGAATAACATCCCCCTGGAACAGATTGATCTGCAACCGCTGGTGCGCATGCTGAAATATCGCGCATCCGAAAATTCCAGCCGAGCCATCGAGACGCGCCCCAGCCTGGGCATGGTCTATGGCGACAGCGGCATGGAAGTGGAAAGCCTGACGCTGCAACAACACGTGGAATTGCCCCTGTGGAACCCGGAGAGCGTGGCCACCTTCCGCGAGATGATCGAGCGGCAGCGCGGGCCGAGCCATCACGGGCGCAGCCGCTCGCGCTGGCATGACGACGAAGACGAAACCGGCCAGGAAGAATGGCTGCCGCCCCTGCTGGAAGAGGTGGTGGCCGACATCGAACGCGTCCTCACCGCACTGGACGATCTGTCATTGAGCCATTTCACCAGCCATTAGCAAAAAGAACCCCTCCTCGCTTGCAAGGAGGTTGAAATTCCTCTCTGGAAATCTCCGCGCGATCCACTTATCCGCAATAATGTGGATAAGTGGATCGTTCATTGTGGAAAAGCCGGCACAAGTTGGGGAAAACTGATCGAGCCTACCGCCCTTCAGTCCACACGGGCGGACTTTATGGCGCAAGCGCCTCAGGCGCGCATTTTGATCTTTCAGTCAATACCATCGGCTCACCCCTAAAACAGCTCATCAAGCCGGATATAATAGTCTATCTTGCGCTGGTCGGGATGCCGGATGCCATAAGCGGCGAAAAATGGAGCAATGTATTCCTGACCGAGATTCTGGCGAATGGAGCGCGCGGCAATGCCCAGATCGTGATAGCGATCTGCTATGCTGGCGCGGCCCCAATCCACAAAGCCGGCGATGCGTAGCGTGCCGGGGTCCAACAGAATGTTGGGCAAGCAATAATCCCCGTGCGTAAAGACGAAATCTTCGGGCAAAGGACGATACTTATCAAGATAGGTCCACAGGTCTTCGGGCATGCCGCGCGTATCGTCCTCAAAGTCATCCATGTCGATCATTCCCTCAGCGATATGCCGGCGGGCAACCATCAACTTCACATCCAATGTTTGTGGAAAAGGACAATCCGTAATGGGGATAGCGTGGATCTGCCGTAAACCTTCGCCGAGGGCCAGCGCAACATGTGGAGCAACGTGAGTGAGTTCGTGCGACATCGTTCCCCGCAACGCCTCGGTGAGCAGATAACGTCGCTGGTCATCCGCGCCGGCATAAATAATTGCCGGTGCAAATAAACGCCCGGCCAACCAACGCAAAACATCTGTTTCATGGGAAACTTCCTCGTCATGCCAGCTATTGCTGCGCTGAACCGTCTTGAGATAGCCCTGGCGGCCATCAGGCCATGTGACGCGCTCGACAGAGGCTCCTGACATGCCAATGGTCTCTACACGGCGTTCCGCGCCCGCTAAGAGCGCGTGCAACGCCTCTGGCAATGATTCAAACATGGGGACAGAGCATCCTTTTTCCGTCGATTCAGGTTTTCCACTTTTCCGCGGCGTTAATAATACGAAAGATCTTGATCCTCTGTATAGATCTGATCGTCGTCGTGGTAATAGGGTTGGGGATGATGTGGGTATTTGCCGCGAAGGCCGGCACTGCCAGGGGTGAGATGCGGCTATGGATGTGGAAATCGCGCGGGCGCGTGTGGGAAGACCTGGGGATGAATGCGGATAAGGGCGAAACCCCTGGTGTCGCTATCCACAAGCGTCGGTGGCTATCCTCACCTCATCCGCCACTTGTCCGCATATCCCCAGAGTTATCCACACGGGACGGGATAGGTTGTGGAAGCCGTGGATTCCGTATGCATGAGGATTTATGCGCATGTTTTCCACATCTTCCCCAGACATATCCACATTCTTGTGGATATCTTCAATGGAAGCTGAGGACGAGCGAGCGAATGACCAGTCCCCAGCCGTCCACCAGCACGAAGAGCAACAGCTTAAAGGGCAGCGAGACGATGGTGGGCGAGAGCATCATCATGCCCACCGACATCAGCGAGGTGGAAACCACCAGATCGATGACGATGAAGGGCAACAGGATCAAGAATCCCATCTGAAAAGCGGTCTTGATCTCGCTGAGGATGAACGCCGGAATGAGCACATAGGTGGGGATGTCGGCTTCGGTGTGGGGTGCCGGCATCTTGGCGAGATAGACAAACAGCGAAAGATCTTTTTCGCGCGTCTGGCGGAACATGAACTGGCGCAGCGGCACCTGGGCGCGGTCTAGCGCCACCTGCTGCGAGATCTTGCCCTGCGAATAGGGCGTCAGCGCTGTGTCGTTGATCTGCTGCCAGGTGGGGGCCATGACGAAGATCGTCAAAAAAAGCGCCAGGCCGATGATGACCTGATTCGGTGGCACCTGCTGCGCGCCCAGCCCTGACCGCAGAAACGACAGTACGATCAGAATGCGCGTGAAGCCGGTGAGCATCATGACGATGCTGGGCGCGAGGCTGAGCACGGTGATCAGCCCCAGCAGTTGCAGCGGCACGCTGGGATCGTTTTGTTGATTTGTCGTGGATGCAGTGTGGATATCATGGCCTGATGTGGTCGTGGTCCCTGTCGGCCCATTGACGGTGATCTGCAAGCCGGGTGTGTTACTGCCGCCTGATGCGCTGCCGGCGTCCAGCGAGCACCCGCCGAAGATCAGTGCCAGCGCGAAGACGGCCAGAATAAGCGTACGTGGACGGAACGGTTTTCGCCGTTGCCGTTTAGCATGATTCGATGAGATAAGAGCGGTTGGCATCGGATATCTTCCCCCATTGCGGTATGCGGTGTCCTTATCAGGGATACTCCGCTGCTGAGGATTTCTAGAGGGGCAAAAGTCATCAGAGGGCATAGATGATGGTCATGATTCATATGCTATGCTGGTGAATGAGAAGAAACGTGTCCCCTCTCCACAAGACAGTCACAGTATGGTATACTAGCGCGGCATACGAGGATCTGTCTGCACGGCGACCACTCCAGGGCGGCTTGGCAGCGACGGAAAAGGGGTTTACATCAGGCATGCAACGTTATCCATTGGTCAGTACGCCGCTTCAGGCACAAGCCCCGCTGATTTTGCTGTTCGAGCGCAATGACGCGGTGGCCGTGCCGCTGATCCCACAATTGCGCATGGCGGGTTATGATGTGCGTGCCGCGCGCATCCCCGTTGAAGTCTTCGACATCCTCTCACGCGAGAAGGTCGATCTGGTGCTCATCGACCTGGGCAACGCGGCGGCAATCCGGCGCGAGTTTTGGGTGGG
>JAJPKG010000120.1 GCA_021323815.1 Pseudomonadota bacterium | reverse complement strand
GCAGGCGACTGAGGATGCCGCGGAACCTCGGCTGCGCGCGTTCTCGAAGCGTTGGCGCAGCGCCTCGCCCGCTGCTGCCGCCGCCCGCGCCATGCGGTCATTCGTCCGCGCCGCGTAGCTGTCGTTATAGATCTCATCCCAGCCGTTCCAGCGCCCGCGCAAGGGTTTCCAGCCAAGCTGCGAGTCGCTGACGGCGCGCCATTTTTCCTCGGTGAACGTCACCCAGTCATAGATCAGGTGCTCATAGGCTTGCAGCACATTCTGCGCGCGCTCGATCTCGGCGTAATATTCAGCGGGCGGCGGGCTGGGCGCGTTGGCGTTCACCATGCCCTGATCGTAGCTATACTGGTCATCGTAGGACGGCGCGCGGAAGCCACCACGCGGCATGGCCGGCACCACGCGCCCGATCTGCGCTTCTTGCAGCATGCCGTCGTCGGTCATGAACATGTCGGGATGCAAGCCACCGACGATGATCTCTTCGGTACCCAGGGCATCCAGCAGCCGCCAGGCAAGGCGCGGATGGCGGATGACCCACCAGCCCTTGCGCGCCAGGAAGCCGAGCGAAAAGATGGTATTGACGAAGAACCAGACGGCAGACTTGACGGCCAGCCATGCTGCCAGGAAGATCAACGCGATCTGCGCGGGCTGCGGGTGCTGACCGACGACCATGACCACCGTCAGAACGATGGCGACGGTGAAGCTGGGATCTCGGAGCGGATTAATGAGATCGAGGAGCCGCGCTGGCAGGCTCTTGCGGACGCGAGGTTGAGCGCTTGCCATGCAAACCCTCCCTTTCAACGATGCAGGCAGTGAATGAACGACACAGTGATGACTGCGCCGGCACGACGTTATTCAAGAATGGTTGAAAACACTGTAACACGGTCCAGCCGAACGCGCAACCCATAGCATTGCTATAGGACATTTCGGTAGGGTGCTGGTGGCATAAGCGCAAGTGCATTGCCGTTCCCAGCAGGCGCGGAGGAGAGCAGGCGGTTGTATGCCTCATTTCCCATTGCTTCCCACCCGCACCAGCAACCCTTGCGGGATGATGCGCACGGCGTAATGGGTGGCGCGCATGGTCTCGCCGTCCATCTGGGCGTTAACGCCTGCGGGACAATCAATCTCGATGGTGCGCGCATGATAAAACGTCACCTCCGGCTCGCCCTCATGCTGACCCTTTTGCAGGCGCGGCAACAGGTTGAGGGCGCGCAGACGCGGCATGAAACGCACCGAACAGATGTCGAATTGGCCATCGGCGTGATCGGCTTTGGGATTCACCCGAAAACCGCCACCATACGTGGGACCGTTAGTGATAGCGACGATGACATGGCGCGTGGGGCGTTCGCCTTCCAGCGAGGTGCCGTCGAGGGTGAGGGTGAGCCAGGGGCATTTGCGATAGCCGAACAAGAGGCGTTGCAGGGAGGAGGTGTAATAGAGCGCGGCACCCGTCATAAAGGGATAGCGTTTCAATCCTTCGGCGGCAACGGCGACATCGGCATCCAGCCCGACGCTGAAGGAATTGGCGAAATAGCGGTCGTTGGCTTGCCCGGCATCCGCCGCCGTCACCGTGCCGTTCAGCGCGATCTCGGTCGCCTGGGCGATATCACGCGGCAGCTTGAGCGTATTGCAGGCGAAATCGTTGCCGGAACCGGCGGGAACGATGCCCAGCGGCACGCGCCGGCTGCCGGCGAGCAGTCCATTCACCACCTCATTGATGGAACCGTCACCGCCCACGATGATCACGCTGCGCCCGGCATCGGCGGCGGCTCTGGCGAGATCGCGGGCCTCGCCGCGCTGCCGCGTTTCCACATATTCCGCGCCGGCGGCCTCGGCGCGGGGGCGCACCACCTGGCGAAAGGCATCCATCCGCCCCCGGTTGGCAGCGGGATTCACAATGACGAGGGGCGCTGCGGCAGGCGACGATGACTCCATAGCGTGGCTCCTATCGTTGAGATTTTGCTGATTGTATCATATTTTCCGCAACTGGCTACAGGGTGCTTGCGTTCAGAGGCAATGACGTGCGAAGATGGTCATGAGGCGTTGTGCAGTGTGGACGCGAAGGGAGGGAGCAGCGATGTTGCTGTTCATGAGCGGCAAACCGCAGATGGGGGAACGATTGGCGCGAGCGCTGGGCGGCGATGTCGGCCAGATCGCGGTCGTCACCGCAAGCCGGGTAGCACAGGCGGTCAACGCCATGCGCGCTCGCCCGCCGGAACTGCTGATTTTGGATATGACCGCGCCCTGCGAGATCGATCCTGAATTCGTCATCGCGCGCTTCATGCCGATGGCGCGCGGCGCGCCGCCCCTGATCATCTTCACCACCGCGCAGGGGCATCGCAAAATCAAGCACTACAGCGAGATTCCCGGCGTCCATGTGATCCCGTTCCCTGCCACGGATACCATCCTGCGCGCCATCATCAAAGAATATCTGGTGTAGGAGCCATGCATGCGCCGAATGTTGCCTGATCCCCTCGTTCGCATGACCCAGTTTTACCGGCAGAAAGATGATGGCACGCAGTTTCGTGGATCGTGCGGGCAGACGGCGCTGGCAGTGTGCATGGCGGCGGCACGTGGCGCGCCCTCAGATTTCGAGGGTGTGGGTGAGTTGATGATTCGCCTGACGCGTGCGATGATCACCGCAGGGCTGGCTGCGCCGAATGGAGCCTCGCGGCTGACGGCGTTGGGCGCGCAGGCGCGGGCCGAGGGCTGCGCGGTGGCGCTGGAACTGCCCTATCAGGAGCCGTTGCTGGCGAACTGGCGCGAGATTCTGCGCGAGAACGCGGGAGCGCGGCCCATCGTGTTGCAGGTGGCGCGCGGCGAGGCGCTGACCGATGCCGAAACCGGCGCGCATGACGATGTGGGCCTGCACTATCACGCCTTCGCCGTCGTCGGCATGCAAGATGATGGCCTCTATATTGCCGTCGATAGCGACAATCCCGAAGTGTTACGCCGCTTCCAGGTATATCACGAATCGACGCTGGTCGATGCGCGCCCCTGTGGCCTGCTGATGCTGGAGATGCAGCGCTAGCTTCATGATACCTGGCTAAACGGTCATCTTTTTCTCTGGGGGAATTGTTCATGCCATTGGCATTGATCGTTCATGGTGGAGCAGGGGCGATTGCCCCGCACCGATTCGAGGCGGCGAAAGCGGGGTGCGCGGCGGCGGCGAGCACCGGCTGGGAGATCTTGCGCCGGGGCGGTTCGGCGCTGGAAGCCGTCATTGCCGCTGTCGTGGCGCTGGAAGACGATCCTACTTTCAACGCCGGCACGGGAGCCGTGCTGACCAAAGACGGCCACGCCGAGCTGGACGCCGGGATTATGGATGGCGCGACGATGGGCGTGGGCGCAGTGGCAGGCGTGCAGCGCATCAAAAATCCTATCCTGCTGGCGCGGCATGTGCTGGCGACGCCCCAAGTGTTGCTGCTGGGCGAAGGCGCGGAAGAACTGGCGGCGGCGCGGGGCATGCCTTTCGTGGATCCACAGCATTTCGTAAATGCTTATCGCCGCGCGCCCTCGCAGCCGATGCCGGATGAGCAGGCCGGCTCATTGCGCGCCGAGGGCAAGCATGGCACCGTCGGCGCGGTGGCGCTGGACGCCGAGGGGCACATCGTGGCGGCGGCCAGCACCGGCGGCGTAGCCAACAAACCGCGCGGTCGCGTGGGTGACACGCCCATCGCCGGGGCAGGCTTCTATGCCGAAGACGGCGTGGGTGGCGTCTCGTGCACCGGCCAGGGCGAAGCGTTCATCCGCATGGCTGTGGCGCGGCGGGCATGCGAGGCGCTGGAACGGGGTGCCGAAGCACAGGCCGCCGCCGACGACGTGATCGCCCGCCTGGGGGCGCGCATCCAGGGCGAAGGCGGCCTCATCATCATTGATGCCGCCGGACGCGTGGGCTTCGCGCGCAACACGCCGGCGATGTCCTATGCCTATTGCCTGGGTGACATGACCGCGCCCATCGCGGGCATCTGAACGGCTGCGGCATAGGCTGACCAGGCGGCGACAGCTTGAGCAATGGCGGCATCCACCACCGCGCCGAAAAACAGCAGAGGAACGTCCTGGTGCGCGCCGTTGGCGAACACCAGGCGCAATTGGGGGATGCCGAATAAGGTGTCGTGTCGTTCTAGCGACCGCAACATCCCAAACGCATAGCTGCCGTCGATGAAGCCGGGGCGCTGGCGGCTTTGAGCCACGTGAAACGCGATCCCCTGCGGCGTGACAACGAGGCATTCCGGCGCAACCTGACCTTTCAGCAGGCGGGTGTAAAAACGCGCCGAACGGATGCGAATGAAAATATTGCGCAGCATGGGAATGCTGATCACGCCAACAATGATGATCGTCACCAACCATGCCGCAATCACGGTACCCCAATCTGAAAGCGTGGTGGGGTGGAAGATATTGACTGCATAGACGACGAAGAGCACCATGATGGCCAGGATGAACCCCGCCAGCAACAGACCGTAAAAGCGCCCCATGATTTGGCGGGTGCGATAGACGCGCTGGGCGCTGGTGTCGGGGCGAAAAGCCTGCCAGCCCGGCGGCAGGTGCTGGTGAATGCCGCGCGCCAGCGCCAGCGTGCCGTCGAAGGCGTTGCCCGGCATGACAAGCGGGATGCCCGCGCGATCCAGCGTATCGCAAAGGTCAATGAAGCTGAGCGCGCGAGCTTGTTCCGGCGAGAAATCAACCCACTGCACGGCGGCGAGTTCCGGTGGCAAGCCCACTTTGGCATTGAGCCGGATGGGAATGATAAGCTTGCCCTGCCGGCGCAGATCCGCCAGGATGGCCCGGCAGGCGGGTGATTGCATGAGCTGCGGGGTGATGAGAACCAGCACGAAGCGGCTCCATGCCGCGCCACGCGCTGTCGGCAAGATCAAGCCGCGATCTTGCACCATCTCGCCCGGCGCGATCATCCGCTGCCCCAGCCAATTTTGGATCTCCGTCACTAATTTTTGCTGATCGCCCGACGCCATCACCGTATAGTAGATCGGCTGAGGATACACCACCTGAGGCACCGGAGCCGGCTGAGGCGGTTGTGCGGCTGGCTGCTGACGCGGGATGGTGGGAGGCACGGCCTCGGCGGGGGTGGCGGGCAACGGTTGCGGCGGGGCATGGGGGAGAGAAGGCGCTGGCTGCGCTGTCGCCATGTGCTGATGATAGGCGTTGATCGCCTGAACGATCTGATCGGCGATCTCGCGGCGATTGTGCCAGCGCCAGGGGAGCGTGATGCGCGCATGCTGGCGCGTCTGCGCGTTTGCCAGCACAATGCTGACACCAAAGATATTCCGCTGTACGCTTGCCTGGCTGATGAAGCGAAACAGATAGCGATGCGGCAAGCTCCGTATGAGCAAGCGTTGCTGCTGGATGATCTGCACGGTGACGCTCTCAGGCGTGAGGATGATGGTGTCGCGCGGTCCGCGCCCCAGTGCCGCATTCAGATGCATGACCGCCGGCACCAGCAGGATGATGCCGCTGAAGATGGCAACGGCGGGGGTAGCAATGGTCAGCAAGGTGCCCAGCACGCCGTATAAGTTGTGGTAGAGTTGTGCCAGGAACGCCCCCGGAGCGAAAGAAAACACGATCAACGCGAGACTCAGCACGCCAAAGACGATGCCGCGCAGCAGATGCGCGCTCAGGGGCAATGGCCAGACGCGCCAGTCGGCGGGTGCACGGTGTGCCAGCACGCGATAAACAGCGTCGGGCGTGATGGTGTCTAGCTGTGTCTCAGGGGGCGGCGGGATCAAGCCCCGGTCGGCCAGCGCCATGTAAAATGCGGGACCGTAGCTCAGCGCGTTGCCACGAAATTCCAGAATCGGCAGGTTGGCCAGTTCCACCGGCAGCGCATCCACCTCGCGGAAGCGGATGAGCAAGACGGGGATGTGCCGGCTGAGGGCATGCAGGTATTCGCGGCGCACGGCATGAGAGCGCAGCGCATTGGGGGTCAACACCAGCAGCAGGCCGGCGCTCTGCTCGATGGCTTGCTGCAAGGCCAGCGGCCATTCTTGCCCCCCACCGAGTTGCTGGCGATCCACCCAGGGCCGGCTTCCCCAGAAGGTCAGTGTTCGTTCCAACGCGTCGGCGAAACGGGCATCGACGCGCGCATGGCTGATAAAGATTTGCGGCGCGAGAGGTTGCATAAAAGAGAACGCCTTTCTAGAATGAAACCACCATGCATGAGACACTGGCAGCACACCGATTCTTGCTACCAGCGCCATTGTAAGGGTGAATGAGCGAGAAAGCAACCCGATCTCGTAAAAATACTTTCACGCGTTACGGTTCGACCTCAACGCGCGCTCGCGCCCAGCGCCGCTCGTCGGGGGCGAGCGCAGCGGCGGGCTGGGCAGCACGCTGAAGCACCGGCAAGACGGCGGCGGGATCGCAGCCATAGAGGCCGGCACCCCACGCGCCGTTCGTCTCGATGATGGCCCAGCCACGCCCCGCGATGCGCCCAACATCCAGCACAGTGGCAGGTGCGAGGTCCAGCGCGGGATCAGCGAGGATCTGCGCGTAATAAGCTTGCGCGGCTTGCCATTCGTGGTCTTCAGCAACCCAGTTGCCCTCATCATCTTCCACCAATTCGCCATCACGCAGATAAGGCGAAAACGTCACCAATTGGCGATTCAACACGAAGCCGCGAAACTCAATCTCCCAGCGTACCGGTTCGGCCACCAGCACCATCAGCTCGCCCGGCAGCACCCGGCAGGCGGGTGGTGCTTCGGTCGCCATCGCATAGACCCCGGCGGGGAACGATTTTTCGCGCGCCGGTTTGACGAAGCGCGGCTCAGCCAGTTGCAGTGCCGCGCTCAGGGGCATGGCGCTGATCTCGCGCTGGGCAAAGCGCAGGGGCAGGCGCGCCAGCCAGTCCGGCGGCGAGTCCAGCACGACAAGATCCAGCGCGGCGGCCATGATATCGACAAACAGCGGCTCGCCATAGAGCGCGACGGAACCGGCGAATTGTCGCTGGGGCGGTCGCCAGTCCGGCAGGCGAAACACGTTCCAGCCGGCGGTTTCTGCGGCTTGACGCAACGCGCGGGAATCGGTGGTATCGCGCGGAGACAGCAAGAGCGCGGGCATGGCATCCTATTCCTACAGCACATGGGATGAGAGGACGGGAACGCGCAGAGCACGAAGGATGCGAAGAGACACGAAGATTTTTCTGTGCTGCGCGTCTTTTCGCACTCCGCACGCTCCCACCCTTCATGAAAAACTGATCAGGCGAATCCTCAACAGGATAGCACATTGATTTGTTGATGGTGAAATAATCTTAACCCGGTTGACTTGACTTTCCTGTGACAATGCGATATCCTGTGTTTGTGGAAGGTTGCGTTGCCCATCAACCAACTCATCCCATCTCTCGTGCTCGTAGCTCAGTGGATTAGAGCGTTGGCCTGCGGAGCCAAAGGTCGGAGGTTCGAATCCTCTCGAGCACACCCATGCCTGGTTGCAGGCACATGCCGCTTAAAGATTAAGCGGCATTTTGCTATCTAGCGCGGTTTTTTCCGGCGCACGCGCGCCGATGCACGTCATTATTGACTGGGAAGGGATCCGTTCGATGGTTTTTCCGCGTTTGCGCCTTCCTCGCTTCGTTCCCCTGTGCGCGATGGTGGGCCTGTTGGGGGTGCTGTTGAGTGGTTGTGGTCTCACTCAGATGGATCCCGCCGGGCAAAATTCCGGCTCCCCCGAAAATGCACAAGGCACCTTCAATTTCAGCGTGTCCCCCGCCGATGTGGCCAACGGTTCCGTGGGCCAGACGGTGAATGTCTATGACACCTTCAGCAGCGTGGTGACGGCGTTTACCGTCAATTCCGCCAGGACGACGATGGATTCCGCAAACCTGAACGCCAACACCGTCATGTTGCCGCCGGGCGAGCAATTTCTGGTGCTCACCCTCACCATGAAAAACACCAGCGCCTCGGCGACTTCCTGCGCGAACCCAAAGGCAAACAACTGCGTGGAATATGTCAGCCCGCTGCAAAACTTCCGCCTGCGTGACAGTCAGGGACGCGACTGGCCCACCACGTCGGGCGCGCTGGAAACCTGCTCTACTGATCCGCACACCATGTGCGCCGCACGCGAGTGGATGAATGAGGCGCTCAACGGCATCGCACCGGGCCAGAGCTTCACCACGCAACTCGCGTTCATTGTCCCGACGCAAGGCAACCTGGCGCTCTATTTCGCGCCCTATCGCTTCACCGATGCCAGCCCCGCGCTGGCGGGCGGCACGTATTCCGGTGAGCATCAGGCGACGGTGGCCGTCATCAGCATCAACGTCTAGCCCCAAAAAGAGAAAACACACCAACCCATCAGCGCGCCGAGGAGATTTGGCGCGCTGGTGTGTTTGGTTGACATATGCCAGGCATGGTGATACGATCAAGAGAGCTTGAGCATGCCGGGCAATCGCGTCGGCGCGTGACGCCGCCGAGGAAAGTCCGAACTCCACAGAGCAGGGCGCTGGCTAACGGCCAGTGGGGGCGACCCCAAGGACAGTGCCACAGAAACATACCGCCGCGTTTGCGGTAAGGGTGAAATGGTAAGGTAAGAGCTTACCGGCAGCCGGGTGACCGGCTGGCCGCGGTAAACCCCGCCCGGAGCAAGGCCAGATAGGGATAGGGTGGCTCGCCCGTTACATTCCGGGTTGGCCGCTTGAGGCGGCAGGCAACTGCCGTCCGAGAGAGATGATTGCCCCCCGGCGCGCCGTGAGGACGCCGGGGACAGAATTCGGCTTACAGGCATGCTCAAGCTGCCCTATTCATCCCCTCACGGTTGCCTCGTGCTCAGCCTCGCCACGCGCTGCCCGTGACAAGCGAACATGTAGTACCGCTTCATTGAAATGGCTCGCAGAAATTTCTTATGATCATTCTCCCCGACGCGCTTGCACGGATGGTTCGCGTGTGCGATAGTACAATGGTTGGTTCGGACAGATATTCCAGAGGGAGGATATATGCGTGCGGATCGATTGCTCTCGATCTTGCTCTTGTTGCAGGTCCACCGGAGGATGACCGCAGGCGAGCTGGCACGGCGGCTGGAGGTCTCGGAGCGCACCATTCACCGCGACATGGAGGCGCTGGGGATGGCAGGCATTCCCGTCACGGCGGAACGCGGCACGGGCGGCGGCTGGAGCTTGATCGACGGCTATCGCACCAACCTGACGGGCTTGAACGAGGCGGAGATTCACGCGCTCTTCCTCGCGCGCCCACCGCGCCTGCTGGCAGATCTCGGCCTGGATAAAGCCTCTGAGGCGGCGCTGATCAAGCTGCTGGCGGCGCTGCCGGCGAGAGCGCGCCAGGGAGCACAGGAGGCACGCCAGCGCTTGTATATCGACAGCACCGGCTGGTGGCAGGCGTATGAGGCCACACCGCATCTCTGCACGCTACACGAGGCCGTCTGGGCGGAACGGCGCGTCCGCTTCACCTATCACCGCACCGATGGCGAGGTGGTGACGCGCGTGGCAAATCCCCTGGGCCTGGTGGCGAAAGGCAACACGTGGTATTTCGTTGCGCGCGTGGAAGATGATCTGCGCACCTATCGCGTCTCGCGCGTAACCGCAGCGGATATGCTGGAAGAATGCTTCGAGCGCCCGGCGGAGTTTGATCTGGCGGCATATTGGGAAGCCTCGGCCAGACAGTTCACTGCCAATTTGCCACGCTATCCCGTCACCGTGCGCATCGCTGGGGATCTGTTGCACAGCCTGCGCAACGGGGCGCGCTATGGGCGCATCGCTGTCGAACGCGAACCGGAACCTGACGGCTGGACGTTGGTGGACATGATCTTCGACGATGAGCAGAGCGCCTGTGAAGGCATCCTGAGCTATGGCGCGCAGATCGAGGTCATTGCGCCGACAGAATTGCGAGCGCAGGTCATTCAAGCCGCCGAGAGCATCGTTGCGCTCTACGCGCACCACGCAGTGAGATAATTCCACTTGGTCTGGAAGGGCAATCCCCTCTGATTGCCCTGGTTCCATGTCATCTGCTTGCCCTGGCCGTTTAACGATTCAGGACACAACACAGGCCGGGGCGAATCACCCCAGCCCATGTTCTTCTTTGCGCTGCCTCGGCTTATACAGTGGCACTGTTGCCTGTGACCAGACGGGCGATGAAGAGCAACACCACTGAGCCGATGAAGGCGACGAACAGGCTCCACAAATTGAAGCCACTCACGCCACCGGCTCCCAGCAGGTTGAAGATGAAGCCGCCAATGATGGCTCCGATGATGCCGACGACGATATTGCCCACGATGCCTAATCCCGCGCCGCGCACCAGATTGCTCGCAAGCCAACCGGCGATGCCGCCGATGATGATCCAGAAAACGAACGCTTCTAACATGAAATGACCTCCTCTGGTCGGTGCCGATGGAGGGCAATGCCTCCTTGTTATCCGCGCCAGCATGCGGCGCGGCCTCTGTCCAACGGGTGAGCGCGCAGCCGTAAGAGGGGCTGCATGCCCGCACGGTTTCTGCTCTATTGCACGTGGCGTGCCAAAGTGTAAAAGCAGACCGCCAATAAATCCAGACCATAGCGCAACAGAATATCACAGTCACTGCCACCATGAGGCTCTAGCCTTGCAACTTTCGTTATATTGCACCATCCCTTATGTGATACCATGACTGCACTGGGGAAGCGCAACGGGGCGCTCCCCCTATCATATTCACGCTATTTTGAGGTGAGATAGATGGCAGACGCGCTGCGTCAGATCGAGGGGAGCGTGACGGCTCCGCGCGGGTTCCGGGCCGGTTCGACGGCGTGCGGCATCAAGAGCGATGCCAGCATTAAGGATCTGGCGCTGTTGATTGCAGATGTGCCGTGCGTGGCGGCGGCGACGTTCACCACCAGTCGCACGCCCGCCGCGCCCGTGCTGGTGTGCAAGGAACATCTGGCGGCGTCGGGTTTTCGTGCCCAGGCGGTGGTGGTGAATTCGGGCAACGCGAATTGTTCCACCGGCGAGCAGGGGTTGCGCGATGCGCGCGAGATGGCGCGGCAGGTGGCCGAGCGTTTCGAGATCGAGACCGAGCTGGTGATGGTCAGTTCCACCGGCATCATCGGGCGACCGCTGCCAATGGAGAAGGTGACGGCGGGCATCGGTCAGGTGCAGCCCGAAGCCAACGGCGGCGATGCCTTTTCAGATGCCATCCTCACCACCGACACGCGCGCCAAAAAGATCGCGCTGGAATTTACGGTTGATGGCACCACTGTGCGATTAGCCGGCACGACGAAGGGCGCGGGGATGATCTACCCCAACATGGCGACGATGCTGTGTTACATCACCACCGATGCCGCTGTGGATCAGCGCTGGCTGCAAACCATCCTGCGCAGCGCCGTCAACGATTCCTTCAACATGATCTGCGTGGATGGCGACATGTCCACCAATGACACGGTGATTGTGATGGCGAACGGGCTGGCGGGCAATGCCGTGTGCGACGGCACCACGCCCGGCTCCGCCACGTTCGAGGCGGCGCTGCGCCAGGTGACGCGCTATCTGGCGCGCGAGATCGCCCGCGACGGCGAGGGTATGACAAAGCTGATGGAAGTGCGCGTGCGCAACGCGGCGACGGATGCTGACGCCCGCAAGGCCGCCCGCGCGGTGACGCTTTCGCCGCTGTGGCAGTGCGCCCTGGCTGGGCAAGATCCCAACTGGGGACGCATCATGGCGGCGCTGGGTGCCAGCGGGGCGGATTTCCAGCAGGAGCGCGTGGCCATCACGCTGGGCAATGTGATGCTGGTGCGCGACGGCCTGGCGACGGATTATGCCCGCGAGGACGCGGTGGCGCAGATGAGCGGCGACGAAGTGATCATCAGCGTGGATCTCGGCGCGGGAACGGCTTCGGCGACCGCGTGGGGCTGCGATCTGACGCACGGCTATATCGACGAGAATACACTGTATACGCGGTAGATCACGTCGTTTGTGAGCTACCAAAGACCGGTTTCGCGTTCGATCACCGCCGCCGTCATACCGCTATCAGGTGCGAAAACGCCAGGTCGATATATCCCGTTGCCGGCAGCCCCTGCGCGGGATCGTAGCGAACGGCATAAGTGCCGCTGAACTGCTGCAAGGAACCATCGGTGAGGATGGCGGTAAAGCTGATGGGCACGACAATCCCTGTGCCGATGCCGGCATACCCCCCGCTGGCATCGGTCACGGGGTGCTCCGTGCCGGTGTAGGTGATGATGACGCATGCCGTCTGGGCATATCCCGCCTTCCATTGCGGGAAAGGCGGCGTTGCCGGCTGGGGGGTCGGCATGGAGCCACGCGTCACCGGCGTCGGCGTCGCCAGCGGGCTGAGCGGCGAAAGATAGCCGTATGCGCGCTGATAATCATGCAGGTTGAGGGCGTTGTAATACGACAGCACGATCTGTGTCGCTGAGGAACGGTCATCCAACGGCGCGGGAGCCGGTGGGCAAGAAGAAGTCAAGCTTTGCACGGTGGGGATGAAGATAGGGGTCGGCGTATCAGTCGGGGTCGCGGGTGTTTTTTGGCGCGATGAGCTACAGCCACAGAGTGCCAACAGCAGCATGAATACCATGCCTGCCTGCCAACGCCGCATCCGCTCCACCCCTCTCCCATCTCAGGCCATCCACACCGGCGGTTCTGTTGCCGCCGCCTATGATAGACCATTTGGATGCAAAAGGGAAGAGGGGAGTAGGGGCGCGCTGCATCGCCCCCACCTGATCCCGCAGGGGCGATGGCATGCTGGCCCGCTCGAAGGGAAGGCGAGCACGAGGCACCTATTCCCCAGCGGTGCTGCCTGGTGCTAATGAAACCGCCGGCTGCAATTCACCGCGCACGCGGCGCTGAGCGAAGTCGATGACCACCGAGCGCCCTAAGATATGCGGCAGCAGGAAGCGCAACAGGCGCAGGAAACGACTGGCCAGCCAGAAAGCTGCCCGGTGCTGAGCGCGCCATTTCAGGCCATAGCCGGCGCGGATCTCTGCCGGCAGCAGCGCGCTGCCCAGCAGGCGCACCAGACTCCAGGTGAGGTTGCGATGCCAGGGCAAGGGGGGATAGAGGATGGTTCGCGCCACCGTGCGGCTGGCCTCGCCGACGGCTACCTCACCAGAGGCGATGGCTTCGGCAATGTAGCGTTTCATGGCGGCGTAATCCGGCGGCATGTCGGCATCTGACAGGCCCAGCAGGCGCGCGTAACGCCACGACTCACGCCAATAGGCGTCCAATTCGTCCTGAGTGAGCGGCCCGACAAAATGGAGATAGGCATTGAGCATGCTATCGACAAAGGCCACATGCACCCATAGCAACTCGTTCACGTCCATCGCGTCATAGGGGTCGCCCTCATGATAGCGACCAATGTTTTCATGCAGCGTCCCCTTCACGCTGTGGTGGATGCGGTTGATCAGCCGCGCCTTCTCGTTAACTTCGTGGTGCGTGCCGGTCAGAAAGACCGTCATCGCCGTCACCGTGCGAAAGACGCGCCCAAACGGATCTTCGGCATAGGCGCTGTGATCGATAGCTCCCTGAGCCACCTGAGGATGTGCCGCCTGCATCAAAAATGCCTGCCCGCCGCCCAAGATCAGCCATTGCTCGCGGTGCAAGCGCCAGGTGACGCTTTCCGGTCCCATCAGCCCAGGGTCCGGCGTCGTGTCGCTGATCGGCATCTCGCGCGGCAGCTTCGTCCCGCCGATCCAGTTGATCAGCAGCATCGGATCGATTCGTATCGGCATAGGGTGCCTGTCCTTTATCACACCTCAAAAGGTGCTCTGAGTAGTATGTACAAAAAAATGTAGCACGTCGTTCCCAAAAACAGCTTTCCCGTCAAGCTGGACATCATTCATCTTTTTGAGCGCGTCAGCGGCAAAATAGCCCGAAAGTCATCTCGACAATGCGTTCGTTTCCCGGTATACTTAGAACAAATATTCTAAGTCATCCATCATTCCCCAACCACGAAAGGACGGAAGACGATGAGCCGCTTGCTGACCATGAGCGAACTGTACCGCCTGCTGCTGGAGTGCGACCTGCACAAATCGCCGCAAGAACTGCGCACAACAAAAAATTCCTTGCCGCCGGCCATGCCGTTAAATGATCAGTCGCCCATCCTGTGGACCGGACCGCAGCCGGAGGCGCACCCCATGTCGCCGCCTGCCCCGGCGCAGCGGCACATCACCGTCGCCGCCGATCTCGCGGATGCGATGGACGACCTGGCAGAGGCCAGCGGGCTGAGCGCCGGTGAAGCGTGGTCTGAAGCCGCGCAGGTGTGGATCGCTCAGCGTCGGCACGACATGCAGGAACTCACATCGCCGGCGGGGCGCGAGCTTTCACAGGCGGTGCAGCGTGTGTGGAACATCATCGACGCGCAGATGCTCGAACTGCGCGACAAAAGCGCTTAGACAAATTCCCCCTCTCCAGGGTAGCTGGGGAGAGGGAAAGGGGTGGGCCGGCTATTCGTTCTCGGCGGGGCGATAGCCGGCTTTTTCAGCTTCTTCGCGCGACTTGAAATAGACGCGATTGTTTTCTGCCGGCAGGTTCGGGCTGTCGGAAGGATGATAGACCATCGTGTGCGCGTTGCCCACGAAGGGCGCGGTCGCACTGGGGTTTTCCTGCACAGCGGTGGCCGCGTTGGCGGCAGGAGCCGTTTGCTGGCTCGCCGTGCCGGGATTCTGGCGCTGAGTCACGCGCGAGACGGCGCTTTTCAGTTGGTCGATGGGCGAACGATAGCCGTTGCTCTCGCTGATTTCCACATCTTCCACAATGGCGATCAGCTCGCCTTCGTCTGTCGCTTGCTGTGCCTGCATGCGGCGGCGCACCACGAAAAACGTCACCGCACCAGCGGCAGCGAAGCCCACTGCCAGACCGCTGGCCCACCACACGCGCTTGTCAGCCTTGCGCAGTGTCTTCTGGGCCTGTTCGGTCAGTTCCAGGGCGCGGTCGCTGATGAGCCGCGCAATGTTCTCGATCTGTTCCAGCTGATCGTCGCTCAAGGGCATCGGCACCTGATCAGCCAGGCGCGCAAGGGGACTTTTGGGCTTGCGGCTCTGCAACACTTGCTCGATGATGGGTTTGAGCAGGGCGGCGGACATGATGCCGGTGCGCACGCGCTGCCAGGTCTGTTCGCTGGTCTTGGCCATAGTTTGCTCCACCTCTCGTTTCCTTTTGAATACACTATCAACTTTCTTGTGGATCACACAAGCACATTCACGCGGGGGACGCGCGCATCACAGATGATGCGCGCATACCTCTAGATTATAGCGCAAAACGTCACATTCCGGGTGTTAGCCAGAAATGTATTGACGTTTTCGCGTATACTGAGGCTGTGAGCGGACGCGCAACGGCGCGCGGGCACTTCGCCGCAAGTTACTGGCCACTTTCACCCCATAACCCCGTCGCTTGAAGGAGTTTTTTCCCATGTCAACCACGCTTCCCGATGGCTCGCCCGCACACGCTGCGTTGCCCCAGGCTCCCGCGCCGGTGAATCTGCGCCTGCCCGGCCCCACGCCGGTGCCGGAAGCCGTTGCCGCTGCCGGCAGCTGGCCGATGATCAATCATCGCGGCCCGGAATTCGCGGCCATTGTCGCGCGTGTTACTGAGAACCTGCGCCATTTCTTCCAGACCGCACAGGACGTGCTGGTTTTTCCCGGTTCCGGCAGCGCGGGCTGGGAGGCCAGCATCGTCAACCTCTTTTCGCCGGGCGATCCGGTTGCCGTGATCTCTATCGGCAACTTTGGCGAGCGTTTTGCCCTGGTGGCGAACTCATTTGGGTTGAATGTCACCAAGATCCCCTTCGAGTGGGGGCAGGCGGCAGATCCCGCCGTCGTCGCTGAAAAATTGCGCGCCCTGCCCGGCTTGCGCGGCGTGATGGTGACGCATAACGAAACCAGCACCGGCGTCACCAACGACCTGCCGGCACTGACGCAAGCCATCAAGTCTGCCGCGCCGGAAGCGCTCATCCTCGTTGATGCCGTCAGCTCGCTCGGCTGCATCGATCTGCCAATGGACGCGCTGGGCCTGGATGTCGTCTTCACCGGATCGCAGAAAGGTTGGATGTGCCCGCCGGGCTTGATGATGATCGCTTTTGGCCCGCGCGCCCTGGCTGCCACTGAGTCGGCTAAGCTCCCCCGCTTTTTCTGGGACTTTAACCGGGCACGCAAGTCCTTTGCCAAGCATCAGCCGCCCTATACCGCGCCCATCTCACTGTGGTATCAGCTCGATGTCGCCCTGACGATGATGCGCGCCGAGGGGCGCGAGAATATCTTCGCGCGCCATGCCGCCATCGGGGAATATACGCGCCGACGCGTGCAGGAGATCGGCCTCACCCTGTTTGCTGATCCCGCCCATGCCTCAAACACCGTCACCGCCGTCTATGCACCTGCGGGCAAGGAGCTGAAGCCGCTGCTGAAAGCGCTGCGCGAAGAAGATCGCGTTGTTTTCGCCGGAGGCCAGGATCACCTGGAAGGCAAGATCTTCCGCGTCGGCCACCTGGGCGCTGTGCAGCAGCCCGACATCGCCGCTGCCCTGGATGCCCTTGAGCGCAGATTGAAATAAAAAACGAGATCCGCCCTTTCACTCTTATATTCTTCATAGAGGAATGGTACGATGACAACGAGCGAGCGACCGCGAGTGCTGGTGACGGACAAGCTGGCGCGCGAGGGCATTGAGATTGTGCAG
>JAJPKG010000116.1 GCA_021323815.1 Pseudomonadota bacterium | reverse complement strand
TCGGTGCGCGTGTCGAAGAACGAGACGCTCAGCACGCCATCCGGCGCGACCGCGAGCTGGGGCTGAAACTGCTGCGCGCCGTTGCCGACAGGATCATCGTTCACGCGCACGGGCTGGGTCCAGGTTTTGCCCTGGTCATGCGAGGCGATCAGCAGCACATCCGCGTCGCCGTGCCGATAGTCACCCCAGGCGATATAGAGTTCTCCCGTTCGCGGATCGCTGGCGAAAGCGGGCAAGGGCGAATTGCGATAGTTCACGCCGGGGAAATGGCCGGGCAGATCGCTGATGGTGGCGGCCAGCACCGGCGTTGTCCAGGTGGTGCCGCCGTCCGGTGAAGTCGTCACCAGGATCTTTGAGGGGACGGACGCGAGGACGGCATGAGGCCCACTGGCAGTGCTGAGATCCACGTAAGAGAACATCACCGCGATGGTGCCGTCAGGCAGCACCGTCGGCGTTGCGCCCAGACCGGCGTCGCACAGTGTTGAGCCGGCGGGTTTGCCCAGCGCCGGATTCGTGCAAAACGGCGCGCTGCCGTCGATGATCTTGACCTTTGAGAAGGTCTTGCCGCCATCGGTCGATTTGACGAAGGCGATGTCTTGCGGGCAGCTATAGCGGGTGAACTGGTTCTGGCAATTTTGCCGATTATAGGTCCCCTGATAATCATATGACCACACGACATAAATATGGCCCTGGTTTGGGCCGTTTGTGCGGTCAACGGTGATCCACGGCTTGTCGCTGAAGATCTCACCGGATTTGTCATCATAGGCCGCGACAGGTTTCCCGAAGGTCTTGCCGCCGTCATGGGAAGTCAGCACGGAAACGCCGCTCTCGCTGCCAGTGTTGGTGTTGAGCACCGCTGCATAGACCGTGTTGTTGGTGCCAAAGGCGAATGAGATGTCTGAGGTGGTTTCATTCTTGGCGAAACCGGGGAACACACCGCCGTCCGTCCAGGTGCAGCCACCGTCGAACGAGGCGTAATAGCCGATCTGAAAGCGATAATGCTGCGGATCGGTAAAGAATTTTGATCCGCCGACCAGATTCAAGGGGTTATTGGGATTCTCCACAACCATCGGCTCGCTGTGCGCCAGAAAGGTATCATGGCTCACGCGCACATTGGCATAGGGCGGCTGCGGATTGGTCCCCAGTTGCACGCAGGCTCCGCCGCCGGGCAATGAATAGGAAACAGGCGTGGTGGCAGTTGACGTGTTTTTCGGTGTCGCGTCCAGGCTGCACCCGCCGACCAGCAGAGCCAGCACGGCAACGAGCATCACGCCCCATTGAGAGGCATAGCGCATCGGTGTTCGGTTCCTTTTATGCAAGATCACTCCTCAGCATTGTAGCAAGAAATCGAGCATCTTGCCAAGCGCTGCTCCGCGCGCGGTTCGTGGCGCGCTTCTTGTTGCAAGGGTTGGGCGTTGCGAGCGCTCCGGTGCTGCTGAGCACTGTTGCTGCCGATGCAATAACCGCCTGGGGAAAAAAAGGGCGCGGCACCATTTGGAAACGGTGCTGCGTCCTTGTTGTTGGAACCGAGAGTGGCAGTAGACTCAGGACGAGAGCTGGCGCAGGCGCGAGAGCAAGACGACGCGCCACAGGAACGTTTGGGTGTTGATGGGTTTGATGATATAGTCATCCGCTCCCGCCTGGAAGCCGGCAACTTTATCTTTGATGCCGGAACGCTTTGTCACGCAGGCGATGATCATGGACCGCGAGGCGCGCTCGCTGCGGATTTGCTGGATGAGGCGAACGCCGTCGCCGTCGGGCTGATCGACTTCCAGCAAGAGGATTTGCGGATGATAAAGCGCGATCATCTCGACGGTTTCGGCCAGATTGCGCGCGGTGATGGTGCGATAGCGCGGGCGCAGGCATTCGACCACCCGTTGTTGCTGCATGGGATCGGGATCTGCCACCAGCACGGTCAGCGCAGTTGCGGGACCATTCATGATAAGTGCCCCCTCGGCTTCCTGCGAAAATGGAATCAGGTGCTTGCATGGGATATTATGCCATAGAACACAATCTTTTGCATTGTGTAGTAGGACAATTAGCCATTGTGGTATGACTGAGGCGGAAATTTTCCTGGTTTCGGCGGCACTTCCATCAGTCCCGTTGGTTGACGCCAAAGGCGCAGGGCATGATACAATAGAGGGGCAGGAAGCATGGCGGAGAAGCAGGGGATGCGCTTGCAGGGGATTGGGCGAAGGCACGCCACCTCGCCTGATGGGGCGTCAGACGCACATGATGTCGAAGGAGCAGGGTGAACGATGAGCCGGGGAAGACGCAAGCGACCGAGCCGTAAGCCGCAACAGCGAACCGCTTCCACCGCTGCCCCTCAGCGGTCGCGCATTGTCGATGCCACACGTCAGAACGATGCCACGCGCGCCACGCCGGATTTGCCAGTGAGCGAGCCGTCGCCGCTGAGCAACGCGTTTGAGTGGCTGCGCGGCAAAGCGGAATTGGCATGGGAAACGCGACTGTTGCCGGTATTCAGTTGGATCGCCGGTCGTTTTGGCCGTCGCCGCATTCGCGTTTCGGGCCGGCGCGTGCGCCACACGCGCGAGTTGGGCTGGTCATGGGAACGACAAGGAGTAGGGATGCTCAAGCGTACCAGCCGCATGTTGATGACCATCGGCATCAGCGCCGCCGCCATTGTGCTTTTCGCCGCTGTCGCGGTGCGCCTGAGCGCGGCGGTTTCTCAGATCCACCCCAGCGTCAGCCTGGGGTTGGGCAACAGCAGCAACACGGCGACACCTGAAGGGGCTATCACCATCCGCAACAACGGCAGCGGGAGCGGCACCCCCATCGGCATCCCGCAATATACGATGGGCATGTGGGCCTCAAATGAATCCCCAGGCGAAGGCGAAGCCATCACCATCTATGCCAAAGTGGCGCAATATTCGACTCCTGTCGCGGGCGTGCCGGTCGTCTTCTCCATTGGCGGCCAGCCTACAACCATCTACACCAATCAAGACGGTCTGGCGATCTGGCGCATCGCTGCCACTGGGCCGGTGAACGTGCCCATCGAAATCGACGGCTCATGCACCATCGGCGGCCAAACGCTCACCGCTAGCACGTTCTATAGCATCATTTGAGGCAGGGAGCGATCCACCAGGAGAGCCGTTGCGCCACCGGGGAGCGCCGGGAGCAACGCACCAGGAGAGCCGTTGCGCCACCGGGGAGCGCCGGGAGCAAC
>JAJPKG010000409.1 GCA_021323815.1 Pseudomonadota bacterium | reverse complement strand
TGATTGCCGATCAGGATGGGTTGCACCTGCGGCGCGGCATCGTCCGGCGAGACATTCCCTGGCAAACGGCGCGGCAATTCCTCGTGCGCGATCACGGCGACGGTCGATATTCGTATCAACTGATCGGCAGCGGCCCGCGCGACGTGATCACCTGGTGGGAGCATCCCGAACGTCACCAGGGCGAAATCACCGCCGCCGAGATGGCCGCAGCGGTCAAAACCTTCAGCGGGCTTGAACCGCGCTGGCTCGATCCTCAGGCCACCGCCGCGCTCGTTCAGCAGCACGTCGCCGGATGGGCCGGGCAGATTAGCCGCGAGACCGAGCGACTGACACAGTGAAGCCATTGCGCTCTTCTGGTTTGTATATATCTTGTTGCCCGTGCTGTGAATTACGCGCCATGCGTGATATGGTCGTCCACGATGGCGGCGAAACGCTCGGCGTCGGCGATGGAGACGTTGGGACCGACAAACAGGGTGGTGATCTCGACAGCAACATTGCCCTCGGTGAAATCGAGGATGGTGGTGGTGGCGACGGTATCGCCCGCGCGGTCGCTCTGCGCGCGCACATGGTGATTCTGCCCCGGCGCGGCTACATTCATCTCGGTGCCTGCTCCACCGAGCATGCCCTGACGCGCGGCATCCCACGCGGCGGCACGGGCGGCACTGGGGAAAAGATCGACTTCGATGACGGCACGGATAACGGCGTTAAAGACGCCCGGTTCCGGCGTGGTGAAGGTGAAGACGCGATAGGTGCCCCCGATGCGCCCCAGATGCGCCAGCGTGTCGCTCGCCTGGGCCTGGCCGAGATTTTGCGCCAGTTGCACGTTCGTGGGCGTCTCGTCCTCTGCCAGGCGATAACCCAACGGCACGTCACCCAGCGCCACCGTCAGCGCCGGCAGTTGTGTCGGCGCGACAGTCACCGACTCCGCCACGCTCATCCCCGGCAGGTGACTGCATGCGGCAAAGCTCAGCAACAGTGCGGCGCACCCGCAGGCCAGCCCGATCTTCTTGCCATCCATGACAAACGATGCATCCTTTCCGTCCCATCAGGTTTCAGCGCATCCTGTGGCAAGATCGGGGCCATTCTGCTTCAAGCTTGCCGTCAGTCCTGGAAACCGACGACGCGCAGGTCCAGGCCGTTCGCGTGGCCGTTGGTGTGTGCTGGGGGCGCTTCCAGTTCGGGCGAGATGCTGACACGGCAGTGAAAGGCGTGCTCGAATAGATCGCGCTTGACATAGGCGCGCTGCATCACGTCGCGCAAGGTTTGATGATCGCCAATGTGGTGACTGGCGCGAATCAGCACGTGCGCGGGCTGGTCGGCAGCGGATAGCACGTGGCCATAGAGATGGCTCACCCCGCCATCGTGGGCATAGTCAAAGGCGTCGGCCAGGCGCAGGATGCCGCCGAGTTCCGCCACGCGCTGGCGTTCGGCGCGCGGGAGCTTGCGATAGACCGCGTGGCTCTTTTTCGGCAGCGCCTTGCGATGATAGCGCGCGATGCAGGCGACTTCATCTTGTTCGGTCTCGCTGAGTCCCGGCAGCGTGGCATGGCGAATCAGCCGCATGCTCTCTTTGTGGTGGCCTTTATAGGAGATAAGGATGCCGGCATCGTGCAACAACGCGGCGCGCTGCAAGAGTTCCAGTTCGTGGGGGCCAAAGCCGTGCATGGGCCAGGTCACGTGAAATAATTCCTGCGCAAGCTGCGCGACGTGGCGCGCGTGGGCCAGGTCATCCACGGGGATGCCGCCCATATAATAGGCTAGTTCGCTGTCGGCCAACTGGTGCCGATCACTACTATCATTTTTCATACGACGAATCCTCCACCTGGGGTGGTACGAAATTGGCGCACAGGGCAGGTTGCGCCGCGAGGTCGTCTATGGCGCGACGCAAGGGGGCAAAAGCGTCGCGGCGCAGCACATCCGCCCAGCGTTCCATGCAGCGGCGGTGCTGAGCATCGCGCTCGGCAGCAATGGCACTGAGTAAGGTTTCCAGGCTGACGCGCTGGCGGGCGGTGCGGGTGCGGTCAGCTTCGTTGCGGTGTTTGCCATGCGCGGTCTTTTTCTGGATCATAGCCTGTTCAACGGTCAGAAACAAGGCATCCAGATCGTGCAGTTTGCCCAGCTCATCTTGCAAGGCTTTGAGTTCGGCAATGCAGGCCGTCGCTTCCTCCGGCAGCACGCCGGCGAAGGCATCCAGGGCGTAACGCAGGCGCTTGGCGGCGATGCGCATTTGGTGATGCTCGTGGGCGCGGTCGGGCTGTGACAAGAAGTTGGCCCACACGTGCAGCGTCGCCAAATGGCCGGCCAGTGCCTCGGCAGCGGCCTGGGCAAACGGCATGTCAGGCCGCAAAGCGCGCGAGGGAATGCTATCAGGCATGCGGCACCTCCTCCATCGCGGGATGCGTCACCCCTTCAGACCATGACGACTGCGCCTCGCGGTCAGCGCGCGCTTGCATCACGGGCCGCAGGGCATCCACCAGATCGCGCAATTCGTCCAGGCGCGAAGTTTGCAGCGCCCGCCGCAGCTTGCGACGCGCCGCCCGGCGTTCGGCGCGCTGCATCTTGATAAGATAGCGCAGGCCGGGGGCCAGTTCAGGGTCGGCATCTTTCAGCCGCGCCGTCAGCCCGTCCAGCGCCACATCCGCATCGCGCACGTCGCCCAGCGCCCGCGCCAGCTTGCCCGCCACGCGGTTCAGCCGCCGGATAAGCTGCGCTGGGAAGCAAGGCTGAAAGATCTCGATCAAGGTGCGCAGCCGTCGCGCCGCCACGCGCATGTCATGCACGGCTTCCACATCGCCTTTCAGGGCAGCTTTGTGGTGGCGCAGCATGTCGCGGGTGAGATCGTGAATTGTCTTCCATGCCACGTCCGCTGCCGGGCGCGCTGCCAACTCAGACGCGATCTCAGGATGAGCGCGATGTCCGTCACAGCCTTCCGCCTGAAAAGGGGTGATGCTCTCTGCAACGAACGCGCTCACGGCGGGGTCACGCGGGCGCAGCCCTTGCCGTGCGCCTTCCAGCCAGGCATCGCCATAATGCGCCGCCGCCAGGATGATGCCCTCGCGGATGCCGGCCTGGCTGACGCAGATCTGCGGCAGGCGCAGGTGATCCACCAGCGCGGCCAGCACAATCGCCCCGGCGGGCAGCAGGCGGGCGCGCTCCAGGCGCAGGCGAAAACGCTCGGCCACCAGTTCCGCCGGCTCGGTCAGCATCACGGCCAACGCGGCGTCCAGGTCGGCGCGGCGCAATACGCGATCCCCGGCGGCGCGGCCCTGCGCCTGCTGCACCAGCCGCAGCAGCGCGTTCACCGTGCCACCGCAGACCAATAGTTCATCCACGTGGTGGAACTGGGGAATGGCCTCGAACTCGCCGGCCAGAAAGCCGCGCAGCGCCGCCACCGCTTCCGGCTGGGGGGGATCTTCCAGGGCAAAGCGGTCATGCATGAAGGCCGAGCCGAGCGGCAGTGACGTGCGCCGCATGCCATAGCCCAGCTCGGTGATGATCACTTCCAGGCTGCCGCCGCCGAGATCAGCCACCACGACACTGGCGGGCAGGTGTCGTCCGTGTGTCACGCCGTGAAAAGTCAGCATGGCTTCATCTTGCCCCGACAGCACCAGCGGCTCGATGCCGGTCATCACGCGCACGGTGCTGATGAGTTCCTGCGTGTTGCGCGCCTTGCGTGCCACTTCCGTCGTGACGACGATGATGCGGCTGGCACCGAACTCGCGCGCTTTCGCCGCCAGCGTTTCAATGGCATCCACCGTCGCGCGCATGCGCTCCTCTGAGATGTATCCCTGGCTCCAGACCCCCGCCGCGAGACGCACAAAGATGGATTCGTCCGCCAGCACGGTCAGATGCTCGCCGTCCGTTGCGGCGACGACGAGGTGAACGGTGTTGCTGCCGATGTCGATGGCAGCCAGGCATTGATACATCTGAGGGCATCCTTTGCGGGCGAACGAGCGAGACGCCAATCCAGCGTTTGCTGCTCTCTATTCCATCAGTGTATGTGCGCAGGCCTCGCCTGTCAAGGCCGACGCGTCCCGCGCAGAGAAAACAAAAGGCCACGCGATCCCCGGCATGTTGCCGTGTGGGATCGCGCGGGATGGGAGAGGTGACAACAAGCAACAGGTAACGCTAGCGCCCGGCGGCGGCCAGCGTCTGCTGCTCGGCTGTGTCATAGCTGTTGTTGGCGATTGCGCCAAATTTGCCCTGCTTCAACTCCATCTCGCGGGCGGCATCTTCCAAGATTTTGCCGACGATGGCAAAGGTGGGTGCCCACAGACCAAAGAAGATGCTTAGGCGCTCAGAGCGCGGGGTGGTCAGCGTTTTGCCGCGCAGGAAGCGTGTCTTAGCCAGGGTGTTGGTCATGAGGAATTGGCTGCCCAGCGACAGCAAGATGGATGCGCCGGACAGACCGTAACATACTCTGCCGAGAATGCGCAACATGGGTTTGTTTCCCTTTCGTTCATCATCCACGCGTGTTGCACCACACATGCACGCCCGCCTCCCAAGGGCAGCCGCTTCCCCGCTGGTGCAATTTGGGGAAGACAATGAATAGAGGGAGCAAATTCAGTGCCAGACAAGCTCAACACTGGTGCTCAAATCGTGGTGCCCTGAAACTTCCCCCTCCCCATTTCTGCTGGGGAGGGAGTCAGGGGGTAGGGCCAACATCTGACTGGGGAACCTGCCGTTTCAACGAAAGATGGCTTGCGTCAGTGTGGCCAGCGGAACGACGACCTGGGTGCCGAAACCAGCCAGAAGCATGAGAATGCCGATCTGTTCCATCTCCTCGCGCCCCATGCGTTCTTCCCATTCAAAGATGGCGCGCGACAGTTCCGCCAGGATGAAGGTGATGGGAATATTCACCAGCATGAGCAATCCGAGCGAAGTCACGATGTGAAGTTGACCGCTGTTCAGGGTGAGGCCAAAACCGGTACCGGCGCGCGCCAGCCCAAAGACGATGACAACGGCGAGATAACTGGGAATGATGAGCGTGGCGGCCAGCAAAAGGCTGATCAACGTGCCGCGCCCACTGAAAAGGCGCGTCGCCTGGTCGCGTTTGGCGGCGCGCGCATACAGAAATCGCAGCACCCCGGCAAGGATAAAGACTAAGGGGAACACGATCAGCAGATCAATGGCGTCCGCCAGATGGGTCTGATCGACATTGTTGGCGAGGATTTCCGCATAGAGGGTCGTCCCCACCAAGAAGAGGCGTGCCGCCTTGACGATGAGGGCGAGTCCCACCCCCAGCAGCGCGTCGCGCCAGGAAAAGCGGCGCGTGACTTCCTCCGTGTTGGCGAAGACAGTGCTGAGGAGGCCCACCAAAAACAGCGTTTGCGCCGCGCCGATGACGGTGGTGAAACCCGGCAGGGTAGTATTCAGTTCCGCTGGCGATCGCGACAAGACATCCTGAAACCGGAAGCCCGCCAGCGCGACGGTGTCCAGCATCAGTTCCGGCACGAAGATCATCATCGCCAAAAACAGAGGGATGCCCAGCCGGACGATCCAGCGCAAGACGCCGTTTTTCTGGCCGAAACGCTCATATAGGAAGAACAACGATCCCAAGACGCCGAAGATCGCGCCCAGCAGGCTCGCGATGCTTCCCAGAATGGTTCCGAAGGTGATGGGAGCCGCGCTGGCCAGCGCCGGCCCCGGCATGCCGGCCATGCGCCATGAAGAGAGAAAAAGCATCATACAGGTGTACTCCTCGATGGCCTCACAATACCTCACGCCATTGTATATCACTTCTTCAAAGCATTCAAGACCCCGCGCCTTGACGTGGCGGCACGTGCTCATAGCCCCTTCTGGCCATGCTCGCTCTCATTCCGGCGGCAGCGATTATGATGGTGTATAGTACAAGCATGTGATACACAAGCCGGCGGGATGCAGGGGTGATGCGGATGAGCGAGATCATCATCGGCGGCGCGGTGGAATCGTTGATTCTGGCGCAGATGGAACGCCGCGCCGAAGACCTGCCGGATGTCGCCCTGGCTCTCGTCGCTGCCGAGAGCGATCCTGAGACGGGCGAGCTGGCGCTGTGGCGCGGGCTGTGCGGCGTGGGCGTGCCGGGCGACGGCGTGCGCGCGCTGGTGATCGCGGCCCATGACCGGCAGCATCCGGTGGTGCGGGCGGCGGAGGCCGGGCGCATGGTGTGCGGCGCGGCGGCCTCGCTCATCGCCGGTTCCATGTATTGGTGCGCGACGCCCATCAGCCTCGCTCCGGGCGCGCTGCCTTCCGCTGTGCTGCTGGCGCTGGCGGCAGAACCCATTCCCCCGCAAACCCAGGCCAGGCTGGCCTCGCTGGCCGACACGCTGACGCATATCCTGGCAGGGGCGGAAGCAGCGCTGCGCGAGCGGCGCGACACCGACCAACTGGCCCTGCTGATGCGCTATGCCGCCAACCCCATCATCCTCAGCGCCGGCGCGCAGATCATCAGCATGAATGAGCCAGCCGCGCGCCTGTTCGACCTCGCCCCCGCGCCGGACGCCGAGGAGCAGAACGAGCAGGTGAACATTCTGGCGCGCAACCTGCACCGCCTGCGCGACTTTTTAGCGCGCGATTTCACCGAAGAAGTGGCGAACGGCGAGTTGCACCTGGAAGATCCGCGCACGCAAGAGCCGGTAATCATGGCTATCGCCGCCAGCCACGTGCCCGATGTGCTGGGGACGCAGCCCGGCATCGTCTCGGTGCTGCACGACATGACCCGCGCCCGCGAACTGGAAGAACATCGCCTGCGCCAACAATTGTTCGAGTCGGAGAAGCTGGCGGCGACCGGGCGTATGGCTGCGAGCATTGCGCATGAGATCAACAATCCGTTGGAAGCGATCAAGAACGCGCTTTATCTGCTGGTGCAGCGTACCGAGCCGAGCGATCCGGATTATCACTTGTTGGATCTGGCACAGCGCGAGACCGAGCGCGTGGCGCGCATCATCCGCCAGATGCTGGGGGTGGCGCGACCATCGGTGGCCTTTGCCCCGACGGACGTGAATCAGGTGGTGCGCGAGGCAGTGCAATTGCTGATGCCGCAACTCGACCAGGCGCGCATTGAGGTGAGCATCACCCTTGATGACCACTTGCCGCGCGTCATGGCCTCGGCGGACCAGCTCAAGCAGGTGTTCTTGAATCTGTTGCTCAACGCCAAAGCTGCCATGCCGCAGGGGGGCGGGCTGCTGGTGCAGACGCGCATCGCCCATGAGGGAGATGATGAATTTCTCGCCGGTCGCCATGTCATTGTGCGCATCCGCGACGATGGCGCAGGCATCGACCCAGAGATCTTGCCGCGCGTCTTCGAGCCGTTCTTTTCCACGAAACCCGAGCGCCAGGGAACCGGCCTGGGGCTGTGGGTGTGCCAGGATATCATTCAACGGCACCAGGGGCAGATCCTCGTCCGCAGCAAAGTGGGCAAGGGAACAACCTTTCTCGTGGCATTACCGTTTATTCGCTCGCCTGAAACCAGCGCAAAGGAGCCAGCACTATGAATCATCATGACGATATGACTTCGCGCACCCGCACCCGCCCGCGACGCCAGCCCATCCCCGGCTCGGCGCGCGGCACGATTCTGGTGGTGGACGACGAACAGGGCGTGATGGTGACGATTCAGGCAATCTTGGAACAGGAAGGCTACACCGTCGATAGCGCCGGCAGTGGCACCGCCGCGCTGGAAAAGCTGAGCCAGCATGAATACGATCTGGTGCTGACCGATCTGCGCCTGGGCGACATCGACGGGCTGGACGTGCTAGCGGCGGCGCGGCGCTCATCACCACGCACGGTGGCCATCGTCCTCACCGGCTACGCCTCGCTGGAATCCGCCATCCGGGCCATGCGTGAGGGCGCGTATGATTATCTGGTGAAGCCAACGGACGTGGAAGAACTGAAATTGCGCGTGCGCCACGTCTTTGATCGGCTGCAACTGCGCGATGAACTGGCCCGTCGCGTGCAACAACTGGAAGCGGCCAACGCGATCATCGACAGCATGAACGCCAGCCTGCGCGATCAGGTGGAAGAGGCAACGGCGCAACTGCGCGAGCGGCTGGAAGAACTCAACGCCACCAAAAATGAGCTGGAAGCGGAAAAAGCGCGCAAAGAGCGCTTCATTGCGATGGTCGCCCACGACATGCGCGCGCCATTAGGACCAATCAAGATAGGCGCGCAGCTCATTCAGCGTAACCATGAGCGTGGCATGCCGTTCGACAGCAGCTACACCCAGACTATCCAAGAGCAGGTGGAGCGCCTGGAACGGCTCATCACCGATCTGCTGGACGTGACGCGCTTCGAGTCGGGGCAGTTTCAGATGAAACTCGCGCCGTGCGACCTGGCGGTGCTGGTGCGCAAGCAGGTGCGGCAATATCAGCTCGCCAACCCCGACCGCCACTTCGCGCTGACTGCGCCGGAATCACTGCCCGGCATCTTTGACGGCGACCGGCTGGTGCAGGCGCTCAACAACCTGCTGGAAAATGCTGTCAGATTCTCGTTTCCCAACACCACCATCACGGTGGTGCTCGAAAAAACCGCGCCGGACCGGGTGGCGCTCAGCGTGGCTGACGAGGGCAAGGGCATTCCCCCCGACAAAATCCACGAGATCTTCGATCCGTTCAAGCGGCTGGAAAATGCCGAGGGCATCAAGGGCTATGGCCTGGGCCTCTATATCACGAAGGGCATCGCCGAAGCGCACGGCGGCACGCTGACGGCGGCCAGCGGCGCAAATCGCGCGCACGGGGCCATCTTTACCATAACGCTGCCGCTGAAGGAAGCATAGCCGCCAGTTCGCGCTCTAGCGGATCTCTTCCGGCGCAAGCAGCGGGGTGAGGATGGGCCGAATGGCGTCGAGCGGCACCGCGAAAAGCGACGGCTGATTGTCAGCAGCGAAGAGCGTGGCGTAATCTTCGGGAGTGAAGGCACGGGCGAGGCGCACGGCGTAGTTGTCGCGCAGCACGCGCAGGTAATGGGCGACGTCATAGTCGCGCCGGTCGTCGGAGCGAGATTCGTCCCACAGGACGTGCTGGCCGCCGGCGGCGCGATAGATCAGCACGCGCTCGCCGTGCCCCCAGGTGGCGCGCCCGGCGTTGAGCATCGCCTCATAGGGCGCTTCGCGGCGCGTGGCACGCACGGCATAATATTGGGCTGATGTCTTGGTGAGGCGGGCGCGCGAGACCACCTGCGCGGTGGGCAGTTCGCGCCGGCGGATGGCTTGCGCCATTGCGCGATAGGCCGCGCTGACGCCGGGAATGTCGTCGCGCAACAGGCAGCCGACAGCCGAGTTGAGAAACGTTTCGCCGAACGGCTCAAATTTGATGGAGCGAAAAGCCACGCCGCGCAAGATCAGATGATCGTCATAGGTCAGCAGGGCATAGTTCTTGGTTTCGTGGCTGAGCATGGCGGCATAGCGCCCCTCGAATTCCAGGCGCACCAGCGGCGGCAACTGCGCGGCAACGCGGGCGACGGCGGCGCGCTCGTCGGCTTCATCCCAGCCTTCGGGCACCGCGCAATAGACGCCATCGGTGTCGGCTTCCAGCAGCGTCACCCCTTCCGCCGCCAGCGCCCGGCAGATTTGTCCCAGGATGGCGCGACCGTGCGCCGTCACGGCGTTGGCAGCTTCCACGTCGGCGAAGCGCGTCAGCCCTACCGCGCCGAGGTAGCCATACGCCGAGTTGACCAAGATTTTCATGGCGGCGGAGATCGCTTCGTTGGTGTGGCGTTCTGTCGAGCCGGGCGGGGCAGCTTTGGCGCGATCTTTCGCCGCCAGCCGTTGCGCCACCAGGCGATCTACCAGCGCCACCAGCGCGCCCAGGCGATCGGAGCGCGGGCCGATGCGATATTGGCGCATCAACGAAGGATACAGGCTGGACACGTCGGCTTTGATCACGCGCCGCGCCACGCCGGAAGCGCAGAGATAGAGCGCCGCGCCGGTGTGCTGCGTGCCGTCGTGCGGGGTGAAAGCGGGCAACGCTTCACCAGCATAGAGATAGGCGCGCACCAGCAACGGATCAAGGATGCCCGTCGCGGGGCCGGCATCCGCCAGCCGTTCATAGCGGCGCGGGGCCATCGTCGCCATCGCAAAGGCCGCGCCGCCCAGCAAGCGCGACAGTTCGCCAGCCTCGGTCACGTCATCCAACGCGTAATGGCGCACGCGGTCCGGCTCGCGCTGCCAGGTGGCGTAAACTTGAGCGCCTTCGATATATTCGCGGTCGGGCGCGGCGATGCCGAAATGCCTGGCGAGGGCTTTCAATCCGTGACCGGGCAGATCGCGGGCGGCGAAGTCATAGCGGCGCACGGCGTCGAGGGTGTCGATCAGCTCGCGGCCAGGGATGATATAGCGCACGCCGCGCTCGCGCTCGGCTTCACCTTCCCCGGCGTCGTCGCGCACCGGGCCATAGCCGCGCCCGGCGTTGCGCTGGCGCAAGCCCGGCGCACCGGCCCGCCCCAGCATCAACGGCACCTTGAGGATCTGCGCGCGCCGCGCCAGGAAGGGCAGATCGAAGCCGTGCAGGTTGTGATTTTCGAGCACATCAGGGTCGGTCTCGCGCACCAGCGCGGCGAACCGGCGGATGAGATCGGCTTCCGCCGTGTCACCCTGCAAGCCACTCTCGGCAACATCCAGCACGCGCGCCAGACCACGATTGGTGCGCACGGCGATGAGGAAAATGCGTTCGCGGGCGGCATTCAATCCTGTTGTTTCCAGGTCAAACTGCATGCGATGCAGATCGTCGAAAGCCAGCCCGCGAAAATAGGTCCGCCCGGTGGCAACCAGATATTGCTCTTCGGGCGGCAGCCACACGATCTCATCTTCGCCCAGTTCCGCCAGCCGGCCCGGCGTCTTGCCACCACGAGCGCGCACCCCGGCGAGGATCTCCGCTTCCAGCACGCGCCCGTCGTGCGCGCTGACCAAAAAGCGCAGGTGGCCCGTGCCTGATAATTCGCGATAGGTGATCTTCGCCTGCACCGCTTCCGGCGCACCTTCTTCGCGCAGCGCGTCGCCCAGGTGGCGCAGATCGCCCAGCGTGCTCAGCAGCGCCCAGGGACGAAACCGCTCACGCTCGCAGATCACCTCGTCGCGGCCCAGCCGCCGCCACACCAGCACGCGCCCGTCGCGTTCCGCCCAGACGGAGACGATCCCCGGCGTCGCGTCCCAGCCCCACAGCCACGCATCCTCACGGGGTGTTGGCTCCTGCATAGATCAGAGCCACCCCGCTGAAATAGCTCCCAGACCAACCATGTTGTCATCAATAACAACCATCCATGCCACACGCATATATGCAACCTCTCTGCGTATATTGTTGTGATTGGCTAGCGTCAATCTATCATCACCACTGATTGCATGATATCATGCGGTCAACATCATGCGAGGGGGCATCATCATGGAAGCAAGCTCATCGGTCGCCACGCAGACGGCGACGGCGCAACGCAACCGTCCCATCTGGCTAGGCATTTTGGCGGTGCTTTACATGCTGCTGGGCATCGTCACGGCCATCCCGCAATTCTACTACGTGCTCTATTATGCGAATCTGGTGACGGCGTCGCCCCACGCGAACCTGCTGGGGCAGATCTGGTATTGGTATGCCACAAATGTGGACACCGGCGCGCTGAGCCGCGATTCCGGCACGATGGCCGGCGCGCTGGAAGATGCCTTCATGCTGGGACCGCTCTATTTCATCACCGGCCTGGGGCTATGGCAGCGGCAATCGTGGGTGCGACTGATGGGCATCTTCACGGCGGGCGGCGCGCTCTATGCCATCCTCTACTTCATTCTCACCTATACGCTGGATCACCTGGCGTCGGTGACGGATGTGGTGACGTTCTGGGCGACCACGCTGCCTTACCTGGCGCTGCCGATCTGGCTGCTGGTGACGCTGCTGACGCGCAAGGATCTGTTCAGTCCCACTCCTCAATCTCTTCCCCAGCAAAGCTAGAGAGGGGAGAGGCAAGCTGCATCAACCAGGACAAACATCATAAAACGCGCCTACGGGCAATGCCATAAAGGTTGGCCGATAAGCCCGTAGGCGCGATGTATTCGCCGGCGTTGTCAGTTGGCGTCGATGACGCGCATGGGATCGCGAATGATGGGCGATTTGCCGGTGCGCGTGGCCGAGGGCGGGCCGCCCTGTGGGCCATAGCCGGTACCATTGCGCTGGCTGTCGCCGGGGTCGCCGGAATTCATGATGTTCAGGCTCTGGCGCAGGGTATCCAGGTCACGTAGGAAGCAGGCGACCGACGATGCTGCGGAGCCACGACTGCGCGCATTCTCGAAGCGTTGGCGCAGTGCCTCGCCCGCTGCCGCC
>JAJPKG010000453.1 GCA_021323815.1 Pseudomonadota bacterium | reverse complement strand
CGGCTGCGTCGTGTGCAGCAATCCTGGGCCGTCATTGGCAGCGCTGCGCGTGTTTCGGGCTGATGCCGCAACAGCACAACCAGATATCACCACGATACCTGCCCCTACGCCGACGGAAATACCGTCGGCAACCGTTTCACCGGTTCCGGCGGCAACCTCCACTCCTGCTCAGAAACCGCCTTATCCCTTGCCCGCCGGTGGCCCGCCATCCCAGGGCGGCACAGTCATTCTGGTGAGCCTCGGCCAGCAATGGTTGTGGGCTTACCAGGATCATCGCTTGGTATTCAATACCCCGGTGACAACGGGCCGACCCGGCATGGAGACGCCAACAGGAACCTTCACTGTTTTGTTCCACCGCGAAGAAATGGATTTCACCGGCTGGAATCCGCCGGAGCATGTCTATTACGGTCTCTATTTCCACGACTACGGCTATTACATCCACGACGCCACCTGGCGACAAGATTTTGGGCCGGGAACCAATATGCCCCACCTGGACGCTGCCGGGAAAGAAGAGACCGGCAGTCATGGTTGCGTGGAAGTGCCACTGGCCGCAAGCAAATGGCTGTATCAATGGGCGCAGGATCGCCTTACGCTGGTGATCATTGTTGCCGGACCGCCACAACCAGTGCCCGCGCCGCAGTCCCCTGCGCCATCTCCAACCCCGCCGCAGCCTGCTTCTCCCGCGCCCATTCACCGGGGCAGCATGATCCCAGAGTGAGCATCATCCGCCCAGGCAACTAAACCGTCGCGCGCCAGCCCCGCGATGAGTTTTTCCAGCCATGCTGCGTCGGCGTCGCTATACGTGGCTTTGATCTGCGGGCCGATGGCTGCGAGACCGAGCACAGCGCCAGCCGGCAGGGAGCGCAGCAATTCTACCACGCGTCCCCTGAAATAGCGGTTGCTCTCTTTGAAGGGCTTTTCCGGCTTCACCTTGCGCGCCGGTTGCACGGCATAAGCTGCGGGCGCTTCCGCCACGCGCAGATCGCGTAGCGCCGCGCCGGAAGGGAAAAGCGTGCGCTCGCGCATCTGGGTATAGGTCCGGCAGAGATCCATCAGCGGGCAGCGCTCGCAGGCTGGAGCGCGGGCCAGACAGATCGTCGCACCCAGATCCATCAGCGCCTGGTTCCAGGCATAGGCGCGCTCCGGCTCGGCGGGCAGCACGCGCTCAGCCAGGGCCAGGGCGACATCGGGTTTGGCGAGATCCGCTAGCGCGGGATCGAATTCGCCGATGAAGACGCGGCCCAGCACGCGGCGAATATTCGTATCCACGGTTGCTACTGCCTGCGCGTGTGCGAAACAGGCGACAGCGCCCGCCGTGTAGCGCCCGATCCCTGGCAGCGCCAGCAATCCTTCCAGCGTTGTGGGCATCTCGCCGCCGTGTTCTTGCACCACCACGCGGGCGATGGCTTGCAGCCGCACGGCGCGCTGATTATAACCCAGGCCCGACCAGGCACGGATCACCGTGTCAGTGGGCGCGGCGGCGAGTGCGGCGAAGGAAGGAAACACAGCAAGGAAGGCGTGATATTTGGGGATGACGCGCTCGACCTGCGTCTGTTGCAGCATGATCTCTGCGACCAGAATGGCATAGGGATCGCGCGTATGACGCCAGGGGAGATCGCGCCCCCAGCGGTCATACCAGGCCAGGAGCGCGGTTTGCACATCTGCGGGGGCAGGCGGGGCGACGATGGCTAATGTTCCTCGCGCCAGTGGATTTCGCCGTGCGAGGTGGACACGCGTGGTACGCTCCACTCTTTGACCTCTTGCTGCGGCGACTGATCAGTCGTTGCGGGTACCGTCATCGCGGGGGCGCGATGCGGCGGTGGAGCAGCAGGGGGCGGCTCGCTCTCGCGCCAATGCACCTCGCCGTGACTGGTGCCATAGCGCCGGAAGGGTAAAAATTCATCGGTGTGCAGCGAGCGATAATGGACCGGTACGGGTGCTTCTTCGGGCGTGGCGGCTTTGTGCCGCACCGGCGTGGGGGGGGCCAGCAGATCGGGCAGCGGGCGCGTCACCTGCGCTGTGAATCCCGCCTTTGCCATCACCGCTTCGGCCAGTTCCAGGTCGCCCTCTTCATTGCGCAACAACAGTGCTTTCACCTGCTTAAAGAGCCAAAACTGCTCGGCATCGAGACCTTTCGCGAGCGCGCTCAGTTCGCCGTCTTCATAGATGAAGGTGGCTGTTGCCCCACTGGGATGCGTGAAAATGACCGTGTAATTCGCAGGCATGCGCGTTTCCAAGCCTCGATTTCACAAGATGTGCTCGCTCTCTCAGAGAACACTGCTATTGTATCACCTTTGTTTCGAGGAAGCAACTGTGATGCTGTTTCACACGAGGCTATGGCAAAGTTGGCTGCCATCTCTCTCAGGCGGCACCTTGCGCCAACGGCAGCGTCACGATGAACACGCTGCCCTCGCCGGGCGCGCTGCGTTCCAGGCGAATGGCCCCGCCCATCGATTCGACTAATTGACGCGCCAGATATAGCCCCAGACCGGTGCCGCTGATCTCGCTTGCCACCGGCGATTCCACCCGCGTGAAGCGCTCGAAGATCTGGCTATGCGCTTCGGGGGGAATGCCCATGCCCTCGTCGCTGACAGCCAGTTCCACTACCTCGCCATCCGCCGATTCGCGCGCTTCCACACGAACCATGCCACCATTGGGACTATATTTCACCGCATTGCTCAGCAAGTTTTCGAGGATCTCTTTCAGGCGGGCGACATCCGCGCGGACAATGACGCGCGCAGGGATGCGCACCGCGAACTGGTGCGGCGTGCCGTGCAGTTGCGCCTGCTTGCGTCGCGCGCTCACCACTTCTTCCACCAGCGGAGCCAGCGCCACGTCCGTCAGATGCACGGCGCGCTGGCCGCTTTCCAGCCGCGCTTGCTCCAACAGTTGTTCCATCAGCTCTTTCATGCGCTGGCCGTCGTCGGCGGCGTGTTGCAGGTTGGCGCGCAGTTCGGGATCGGCGTCTTCGGGCAACATCATCAGCGCCAGATCGATGAAGCCGAGAATGCCCGTCAGCGGCAGGCGCAGATCGTGCGAGGCACGGGCGATGAAATCATCCTTTTGGCGATCCAGCGCTCGTTGTTGCTGATAGGCGCGTTCCAGTTCCAGGTAGGTGCGCGTGTTTTCGATGGCGTGCGCGGCCTGCACGGCGAAGAGTTCCAGCAGCCAGCGGTCATCATCGCTGAAAACGGGACTGATCTGCTCGTCGGGCATCT
>JAJPKG010000108.1 GCA_021323815.1 Pseudomonadota bacterium | reverse complement strand
TCGTCCTGGCGGCGGCGGTGCTGGGCGCGAGCCTGGTGCTGACGCAAGGCGCGCCACCACGCCAGAGCATGATCATGCTGCTGACGCTGGTGACGGGCGTCGCCGCCGTCGATTACATCACCTGGCGGTTCGGCGTCACCAACTGGGCCGACTGGTGGATTGCCGTGCCGTTGGTTATCGCTGAAGCGTTCGGCGTCATCCACACCCTGGGACTGCAAGTCACCATCTGGCCCTGGCCTGAGCCGCAGATCAACGCGGTGGAAGATCCGACGCGGCGGCCAATCTTCATCTTCATCCCGACTGTGAACGAGGGCGAACAGATCGTTGCACCCACCGTGCGCGCGGCACTGGCGGCGCGCGACCGCTACCTGCGGACCTATCCGCATGGGCGCGTCACCATCGTCATCTGCAATGACGGGCGTGCGGCGAATGTTCCCGGCTGGGAGCGCATGGAGCATCTGGCGCAACGGTTGGGCGTGCAGTGTGTCTCGCGCCCAGTCGGTGGCGGCATGAAGGCGGGCAACATCGAATATGCGCGCCAGCAGGTGGGCGCGACGGGCGACGCGCTGATCGTCATCTTTGACGCCGATCAGGTCGCCAAACCCGACTTCCTGGTGAAGATGATCGCGCCCTTCGCGGACCCCAGCATCGGCTGGGTGCAGAGCGGGCAATATTACAGCAACCGGGATAATCCGGTGGCGGCGTGGGCGCACGATCAGCAGGCGCTGTTTTATCAGATTCTTTGCCCCGGCAAGGCGGCGCACAATGCGGCCTTCATCTGCGGCACAAACGTGGTGCTGCGCGCCGCCGCGCTGGATGCCATCGGCGGGCTGCCGCAAGATTCGGTGACGGAAGACTTTTCGGCGTCGATCGCGCTGCACCCGCACTGGCGCAGCATCTTCATCCGCGAAGAACTGGCGACCGGGCTGGGGCCAATGGACTTGCCGGCGTATCTCAAACAGCAGCGGCGCTGGGCCATCGGCACGCTGGGGGTGTTGCGCACCCACTGGCGCGAGATCTTCCTGCCCCAGCGCAACGGCCTGAGCCTGGCGCAACGGTTCCAATATTTCCTGGCCTGCACGCACTACCTGTGCGGCCTGCGCGACACGATCTATATCATCGCGCCGGTGATGTTCCTGGCGACGGGCATTCCCGCCGTGCGCGGCTCCACGTTGAATCTCTTTTTGTGGCATTTCCTGCCCTATTGGCTGGCGTCGATGGCGACCTTCTGGTTTATCGGGCGCGGCATCACCAGCCTGCGCGGGGTCGTCATCGGGTTCGGCAGTTTCCCGGCGCTGCTGGAAAGCCTGCTATCGGTAATTCTGAAGCGCGATGTTGCCTTCAACGTCACAGCGAAACAGCGCGCGGCGGCGCGCAACTGGCGGCATCTGACGTTTCATGGTGTCGCGGCGGTCGCGTGTCTGTTCGGTCTGGTGCTGGCCTTCACCATTCACGGACGCCAGCCGACCTCGGTGGGCATCAGCGTCATGTGGATTCTTTACACGCTGAGCATGCTGGGCGGCGTTTTCTGGCTGGCGCTGAGAGACTTCGGTTTCTTGGGCGCAATGAGACGAGCGCGGCAACCGCGACAGCGGCTTGTCGCGGCGCAACCTCGCCCGGCGATTGGCTGGCAGGCAGTGGTAGCGGTGGCGCTCCTCGTGGCGACGGTGGGCAGCGCGCTGGTGGTCAAGAGCGCGCAGGCGGCAGCACGGCCCGACACCTTTGTGGTGACGATGAAGAGCGCGCCGATCTTCGGTCTGTCACTGCCGGCAGGGCAGCTTCGCACACAGCCGGCTGTCATCGCGCGCGATCTGCACGCCGCGCCCGGCATCATCGGGCGCACGCAAACCATTCAGGATCAATTTGATGCTGCCTGGGCGGAGCAATTGGCCGCGCAACATGCCATCCCGTGGATTACGCTGCAATTCGGGCAGTTCGGCCCCGACGGCAAGCCGCCGCTGGATGCCAGCCTGACAGCCATCGCCAATGGCACGCACGATGATGATTTGCGCCGCTGGGCGACGGAAATACGCGATTACGGGCATCCGGTGCTGCTGACGATTTTGCTGCACGTGGACCGCAACTGGGCGCTGTCATCTGCGGTGGCGAACGGCGGCATTCCTTCAGATGCGCCGCGCGCCTGGCTGCACGTGCAGGCGATCTTTCACAGCGTGGGCGCGACCAATGTGGCCTGGGTCTGGTCGCCGGCAGATCCCGCGCACGACCAACCCTATGCGCCGCCAGCCGACAGCATCAACGTGGTGCTGCTGAGCCTGATCAGCTATCCGCACACCCAGTGGGCCGATCCCGCGGCGAAGCTTGCCGCCGTGCGGCATCGCTATCCCACCAAGCCGTTGCTGGTGGAAGTGAGCGCCGATGGCAGCCCACAGGCGAAAGCGCAGTGGCTCATCCAGGTGGGGCGGGCCGTGCGCCAGACAAAAGGCGTCTATGCGCTGATCTATCACGAAGGCACGCCGGATATCAAAGAGACAGCGGCAGCGGACCACGCCTGGTCGCTGGCATCCGATCCCCGCTCGCTCGCAGCCATGTTCAGCATTGTGCATCAGCTCGACGCGCCGCCCGCGCAGCGCGTCAGCGAGCCTGGCAAGCTGGCGAATGAGGCCGTCTTGCGCTTCACTGCCAACACAGCCTGGCGAGCTTGGTTGAGTGGGCCGGGGTGGGCATCCTCCAACGCCCACTGTCCCAGCCATTGGGCATCACCGCATACAACCGCATCGTTGAGTTGCACCACGAAGCTCAGCCAAACCAGCTCGACATTCTATCCGCGCGATCGCATTCGCCCTGATCTGTCTCTGTTTGTCTGTATGGTGCTCAGCATGTTTGAGAAGGACCGTATGTCATGACCATTGCTTATTCACCCGCCCGCACATCGGGGGACAGCGCTG
>JAJPKG010000354.1 GCA_021323815.1 Pseudomonadota bacterium | reverse complement strand
GGGTTTGGGCGGCGGCAAGCAGCGCAACATAGACGCGGATGAGGACGATTTTCAGCCGGTGGCCGGGCGCGCAGATGCCCAGATAGCGCCGCCCCGGCAGCTCGCGCGAGGGCGGGTGCAGACGGGCGAAGAAATTATCATCGGCGTCGAGGCCCTGCGGCGGAAAGATGCGCACCTCACGCACGAAGATCGCGCGGATCTGCTCGTTGGCGCGCCGCACGGTGGCGGTGGAGGCCACAACCTTTGGGCGAATGACCTGTCCGCCAGTCGTCCAGGTGGCGAGGCAGTCCACTGCGCCCTCATACAGGCCGACGAGCGTGCCCAGGGGACCGCTGATAAGATGCAGTTCGTCTTGAATGATGAGGTCAGGCGGGCGCAGTGGCCCACAAGGCTGCACGCTGACTGGTGGCAGTGCACCGGCTTTGGGATGGCGGGAGTTGCAGTGCGCGGAAAGACCCGGCGATTGATAGCCGTGTCGCGGACAGATGCCGTTGACCTGGCCGAAGAGCATGGCAATGCCCCCGTTCCAGGGCATCTGCGCGAATTTATCGACGGTGGCGATGAGCAGCGCGGGCAACAGGCGATAGATCTCTTCGTCAACAACCAGCGCTGGAATGCCCTCGCCGGGGCTGCGCGCCTCGCTGAACGGGCATTGGCCGAGCGTGTCGCCGCAATAGATGATGGTGCGCCCCGTTCCCTGATTGAAAGAGCTGATCTTGATGTCGGTCGGTTTGATTTTGGTGCCGCACCAGGGGCAATTGGTGAGCTGATGCGGCGTGCCGCTGCCGCCGACGGTGCTGCCGCGCCGGCCTTCGTTATCGGAGCGCAGCGCCTCGGCGCTCTGCTCAGTGGTATTGGGCGTAGTATGCTTGCCTACCCACAGTCCCAGGCGAAACGGCGTTGTGCCCCAACGGCGATCCCCTGCCTTGAGGGCCTGGCGGCGGATCTCTTCGCAGGCGCAGATGAGCGCGGCGGCGCGCTGGAATTGTTGCAGCGTCAGCAGGCGCAGGGTATAACGCATCAGCGCGGCCACACCGTCACTGCCACGCCCTTCGATGGTGCCTTGCAACCGCCGAATGCCGAGCGTATAGGCCGTGAGGCCGAGATATGCCTCGGTTTTGCCGCCGCCGGTGGGGAACCACAGCAGATCCGCACTGGCTTCCGGCGTTTCGGCGCGGTCAGGGTGCCGCAGATCGGTGAGGCCGGGCAGATTGATGAGGATGAAGGCGAGCTGGAACGGACGCCAGGTGCGGTTTTGCGGGATATCCATCATCTCCGGTGTGCTCTCGCGCCGACGCTCATCGTTGGCCAGGGTATGGATGCGTTGCTGCCACATCGCTTCATTCATAAAGCGGAAGGCGGCATGGGCGTGGGGATCGCGATCAAGCAACGCGATGCCCTCTTGTAATCTCTTCAGCGCCTCATGGCATGCCGCCAGGGAGTATTCCGCTGCGTTGCGATACGCTCCCAGCCCGGCGGCGGGATCATCCATTCGAGCGGCCTGCGCGGTGATCCAGGCGAGATAGGCGGTGGCAAGGGGTTGGAGCAATGGCGTGAAGCTCTCTGCGTTCGTGGCCAGCGCCTGCATATCCAACACCAGGCCTGCCACGCCGATCTCTTCCGGGGTGGGCGCGTCGGTTGGGGCAATCTCGTGGCTGGGGATGACGCGCGTGACGACGCGGGTGGCGCAATCGGGCATGGTGGCGCTGCGTTCGGCATGCACGCCGATGCCATGCCCGACGGCGAACTCAATCTGGTGGCGATAGCGCATGGCCAGCGCGGCCTCTTCGGGGTCGCGCGGCTGGGCCGTCTGGGCGATGACGGCGGGCGGGATGTGGCGGGTGAAGATGGCCTGACCCGGCTCGACGCTGGTGACGGCGAGTTCTGGCTGAAAAAGCCAATGGCTGTCTTTGTTGGGCGTGGTAGGGCGGATGGTCTGGTCGTTGACCAGAAACAGGGTGACGATCCAGATGTTGTCGCGGCGGCATTTGCCGCTGATGTGGACTTCCGGCTCATCGGGATCAGGGATGACCGGGACGAGCGCGCCCTCACGTAGCGGGATGATCTGCTCACCTCCCATCGGCTGACGTCGCCAGAACGTGACGGGCTTGCCTTTCTTATCCACCTTGAACGGGTGCTGGTGGCGCGTATATTTGCCCCAGTGCGCGCTGACACGAATGGCGTCAACCTCAGTGGTGATGCAGCATGACAGCCCGATGGACGACGGGCAGAAACCTGATGGATGATCGATATCGACATCCACTTCGCCCTCTTCGCTGCTGTCGTCACTGGCGATGGCCACCGCTTCTTCGCGCTCGCGCGCCGGAAAGGCGTTTTCGGCGCGACCAGCCCCACCAGATAGCGCTCGGTCACGTGCCGCTCTTCGATCTCTTCAGTCTCGCCGCCGGCAGGGCCGAGCAGATCGCGCAGCACCATCGTCTCGAATTCGGCGCGCAGATCAGCGGGCCGCGTGGCATCCGGCGTGAGGATCGGCGCTTCGGTCATGGATGGTTGCTCCTTGCTACCCATTGTCATTTGTTTTATAGAGCAGATGGGTTGAATGGAACTTTCTTGGTAAATTCACTTTCCTTGAAACTATCTCCTAGAAAGAGCGGAGGAAGTTGACTGGCCGGGTTCTGAATCTCGTAAATGACGGTCCTTTCGGGATCAAAGACATACTCAACCACGTAAAGAAAGTATTCTGCTTGGCATTCAACCGCCTTTCGTAATTGTCCATTACGCATTGCCACATTGTTGTTTTTCCACTCCTTCCCACATGATTTGACTTCGATATAGCGCGTCCTCTGCGTTTTGGGATCAACCGATGTGATGTCGTAGCCAAGTGAGCCATCACTGCTCATATCGGTAGGGGTTCGCCCCTGTTGTTTCTCATACTTCATGACAATCTCCATACCCCGAAGATCGACGATCAAACGAGCCTCTGCTGGGACATCTTTATCATACTGGAGGAGTATCCCTGGTTCGTCTTCCGCGTTGCGAATCGGCTTTTTCCTTTGTGGTTCTGGTGAGGCCGCGATATTGTGTTGTTCGCTTCCATAAGAGATTCCCGTTTGCCGCGAAGAACTGGCATCTGTAGTACTTGCAGGTGTATGTTGTGTTCCCCCTTGGGATCTCGCGGATGACGGGGAGGAATGGTTGAGAGGCGGTGTTTTTCCATTTGCTATAGAGGTAGGTGCTTCTGGAGCATCGTTTGCGTCAACATTTTTCCCTGACGACTCTTCTTCTCCCATTTCGGTATCTTCCATATCATCGTCAGGCTCCTCTGCGTCGTCGGTTTCGGCCATCAACGTTTCCTGTTTGATGCCTTGCTGGAATTCCTCCTCAAATTCATCGAGAGAGTAGTTTTTCAGCTCGCAGTAATGTTTGAAGTCGTCGTCTGGTTTTTCTAATAAAGGACAAAGCGTGTCTTCCCATCGCGCTGGATCTAGGCCAACACAAAGCAACAGTTGTTTGGACAAGAGTACCCACTTGCTCGTTTGCTCAGTTCGAGCATAATAGATAATGTTCTCCTTCGTCACATACACACACCTTGCCTCATCGAGATTGTGGCAACGAGTAATGCTTGAACCGGGCACAGCGAAATCATACTCAACAAAGCCACTGCCTGCTGAACATATTGTGGGAGCTGACTCGCGTAGATCGCGGAACCGTTTGCCAATCGTTGAATCACCGGCAATCCGCTGAAAGATGCCTGCAATTTGACACTCTGCCTGGGCGAAAGCCAGAGCAGATTCTTGGTTCAGCCAGCGTGCTTACCAATCAGACTCACGCCTGATTGCCAGAGGCACCTCTGTCCCCAAGCGTTGCACCAGT
>JAJPKG010000094.1 GCA_021323815.1 Pseudomonadota bacterium | reverse complement strand
TTCAGCCCGGCGACATTAAGCCAGGTGTAGATGGGGACCGTCACGCCCTTTTGCAAGGTCGTATCGCCCATCAGCGCGAACAGCACGCCCAGCGACCAGGCGAACGCAGCGGCCATGAACGCGATGGTGATGAAGCCGTTCAGCCGCGCAAAGATCGTCGGCTGGCCGTGCGGGTGATGCGGATGCGCCTCTTCATCTTCCATCAACGCCACAAAGTTTTGCCCACCCGGCGTCGTTGTGGCCTTGCGCAGGGCGCGTGGCATGGCGGCCTGGGTGTCGATGTGCCCATCCACGGTGTCCATCGCGCGCACATAGGCGTCGTCCGCCGAAACTTCGCCTTCGTGATGTTCCGGCGCGCCCGTCGCGCCGTGCGCCTCGTCATGACCGTGCGCCCCTTGCGCCTGCGCGGCATGCCCCCGGTCGCGCGTGGCCACATCCAGCGGGCGAATCACCAGGATGTTGAGGAGGAAGGCCAGCAGGGGGAGCGCAGGAATGACCCAAACATCCGTAACAAAGATACTCATGGATCAAATCCCTTACCACTTCATCATGTTGATTTCGGTCACGTCCACCGAACTCTTGCGACGATAGATGGCGATGATCGTCGCCAGCGCCACCGCTGCTTCCGCCGCTGCCACCGTGATGATGAACACGGCGAAAACCTGCCCGCTGAGCCGCGCGCCGTGCGCGCTGTGCTGGAAAGCGGATGAGAACGCGACCAGGGTAATGTTGACGGCGTTGAGCATAATCTCGATGCCCATCAGCACCGAGATGGCGTTGCGCTTCGACAGCGCGCCAAACAGGCCGATGCAAAACAACAGCGCGCCCAGCACCAGGAACGAGTTGAGTGAGAGCAACATGGATCAGTCTTCCTCCCGTCCAATCACAATCGCGCCGACGATGGCCACCAGCAACACAAGCGTGGCGATTTCAAACGGCAGCACGTAACTGTAAGAGGTCGGGCTATAGAGCAGATTGCCGATAGCGACAGCGGTGCCGGCATTTTGCGTGACCGCCTGGCTGGCCGCTGCGGAAATGGCGTTGTTTTGCGACAGGGCAAAGATGATGCCCGCGCACAACGCCGCCGCGATGAACGCCGCAATCAGCGCCTGCCGGTTCATCGGGTTGCTGCCGCGCGAGTTGGGGTTCTGCGTCAGCATGATCGCGAACAGGATCAAGATCGTCACCGCGCCGGCATAGACGAGGATCTGCACGATGGCGATGAATTCGGCGTTGAGCAGGATGTAGATGCCGGCTGCCGCGCCGAACACCAGCACCAGAAACAGGGCGGCGTGCACAATGTTGCGCAACGTCACCACCGCCAGCGCCGAACCGACAAGGATGGCGGCCAGCACCAGAAAGACGATGGATGCGAGATCCATAGAGACCGGATACCTTTCCGTGAAAGATCCCCAGCATGCGCGCGATAACTTCTCGTCGCCAGCCGGGCAGGATATGGGAGCGGGCCGCGCGTGGGAGAAAAAACGGTGTCGCACAAGCCCCTGATTGGATTTCTGCCATCACGTATTGTACCACCTGCACGCGGCGGTGAAAGAGCTAATGGTACTTTGTTTCTTGACGAACCGCGAATTGGGCCGGATTTTTGCGCCAGCGGCACGACGGTCTGATTCTCGCGCGGCTGCGGTGAAGGCTCGCTATCGTCGGCTTATGGAAGAATCGCTCCTGCATCACTCAGGCACTTTTTGCTATGATATCCAAAGAGGAGTACACAAGCACTCAGGTGCAGCGATATCAATGGAGGGACGCGCAATGGATATGGCGGATTTTGCAATCGAGGGCGCGGGAGTCGCCTTGCTGGCGGTGGTTGTCGGTGGTGCCTTTGCCATTGCGGCGGAACGCCGGCGCGTTGTGCTGGGCGCGTGCCTCGGCCTGGGGATAGGATTGCTGCTGCTGCCCTTCATTGCTTATCTTGTGGCACGTCTCACCCATCATCTGGCGACGCAGGCTGATCTGACGCCGCCCCTTTATATCATCATCACTGCTCTCGCCTGCGCCGGTCTGGGACTGCTCGGCACCCTGATCGGGTTGCTCGCGGAAGCGCGCCGCCGGCGCAATCCCTCTTTTGCCCCGCGCCGGGCCATGCCTTCCGATGCAGACTACATCGACGATCCCTCGGTGTGGATTCCCTGGATGCGCCCCAAAGATCCCCCCGCGCAATAACAGCAGGGCGGCGCGGCGATGAGACATGCCGCTCTGTCTCACAGACGGCCCATCGGTGGTTGATCTCGATAGGAGAGCCGTCCTACATAGCGCCGATGCGCCATCCGATATGCTATACCCACAGGGAACGAACTTTTCGAGCCGGGACAACGACGACATGACAACGCCGGAAAACGAGTCCACCCCGTCTTTTGCACGCTTGCAGGAACTCTTGCACGCGGCAGCCGAACAATTCCGCGCGCATGGATATACCGGCAGCACCACGCGCGAGATTGCCGAGCAACTCGGCTGGCAGAAACCCTCGATATATTATTATGTCAAAAGCAAGGAAGAATTGCTTTATCTGGTCTGTTCCGACTGCCTGCGTCACATCTATCAGGAAGTCAGCGCGGCGGTCGCCCATGCTCCTACGCACCAGCAGCGCCTGCAAACATTGATCCTGACACACATGGACGTGGCGCTGGCTCACCAGGATCAATTCGCCACGACGTTGTTAGAGATGCGTCATCTCACAGGGCGCATGCTGAAAACCGTGCGCGGATTGCACGATGATTATGAACAACTGGTAGAGCGCATCTTGCGAGAAGCGCAGACCGCCGGCGTGTTGCGCGCCGACGTGCCTCCCAAATATCTCATGCTGATGTTGCTGGGCATGTTGAACTGGAGCGCGTTCTGGTACAAAGCTGGCGAGGAACTGACACCCAAAGCGCTGGGCGTGCGCATGCTGGAGCAATTTCTGGCGGGCGCGCAGGCACGTCCCTGAAAGACCGGAGATATGATACTATAAGCAGCACACACCGGATTCTGAGGAGGCGAGCCATATGAGCGAACGCGCGAACGAACTGGCCCAGCAATTCACCGCAGCAAATGACGAGTTGATTGACGTGATCGCCAACGCGAGCGAGGCGCAATTGCAGGCGATCTGCCCCGCCGACGGCTGGCCCGTGCTGCTGACAGCCCGCCACGTGGCCCTCAGCTATCGCGTCGTCGGCAGTTGGATTCGCAAAATAGCCGCCGGGCAGGAAGTCACCACCACCCGCGCCCAGATTGATGAAGGCAACGCGCAGCACGCCGCCACCTTTCCCCATCCCGACCGCGACGAGGTGCTGGGCATGCTGCGCGAGAATGCTGCCAAAACAGCGGAGATGATTCGCGGCTTGTCCGATGAGCAATTGCACGCCAGCGCGCCGTTCGGTCCCAATGGTGGTCGTCCGCTGACCACCGATCAGGTGATTCGCCACGTGCTGCTCCATCACATACGCGAGCACCTGCCGGATATTCAGGCCGCGCTACGGAGTTGACCCCAGGGAAGCGACATTTTCCAGCAGCACAAAACCATCGTGGTCATACAACACCTGCACGGTCGGCGCTTGCAGCAACGCGCTCACCACGCTGTCATACTGCTGCTGCGACGGCTCTGGATAATAGTCGCTGTCTTCATCCAAGAAAATATAGTCGGCAACATCATCCGCGTCGGGGAATTGATAGATCGCCCGCCGCTGGCTCAGATGCGGCACAATCTCCGCCTGCGCGGAAACCGACGCGGTCGGCGGGATGCGGCGCAACACCTGATAAAACTCAGCAGTATGCGCTGACGGCACCGGCCACATCTGCAACGACAGATTCAGGCTGGCGACGTGCTCAGGCAACATCGCCAGATTCACACTCAACACCATCGGCAGGCTGAAGGCCACCAGCGGCACGCGCAGGGGCGCGAATTGCCGGACAGCGCGCGTGGCACAGAGCCATGCCGCCAACCGCGCCATCAACGCCAGCAGCACCAGGCCCCCTTCCAGCATCGCCACCACCAAAAACGGCGCGATATCCGCGTTATATTGCAGGCGGCCGGAATATTGATTCACATTGTCGCTCAGCGCGTTCAGCAAGATGGACGGTGCCGCCAGCGCGACGATCCAGGGTGCGAAGATCCCCACCCACTTGGTGTTGCCCCACAGCGCCACCAGATAGGCGCGTCGTTGTGGATCGCTCACCACCAGCGGCAGCCGTTGCAGGGTAGCCGCCAGGCTGCCATAGCGCATGGCGGTCGGCGATGCCCCCAGCGGGCTGGCCAGATGAATCACCGTCAGCGCCAGCAGCGCCCAGCCGGTGGCCAGGCCCATCAGCGCGGCACCCACCCGCCAGCGGTGCTGCAACACGCTCGCAGCCAAGCCAATCATAAAGACATCCAGCGCGATCTGCTCTTTCGTTCCCAGCGCCAGCAAGCAGGTGATGATAAGACCGGGGGTGTTGCGCGCATACAGGAAATAGAGCGCGAACATCAGCAACGGCGCGGCCAGCGTGACCATGTGAAAATCATATGTCACCGCCGAAACCAGGGTGGGCATGGTCAGATACAGCAGCGCCAGCAACACGCCGGCCCCCACGTGCTGCAAGCGCCGGCTGCCCAGCCAATAGGCCGGCAGCGCCCCCAGCGCCACGCCGAAGACCTGGATGAATTGCAAGACGTGCGGCCCCGCTCCCAGCCAATAGAGCGGCACCAGCAGCACCATCAGCGGCTCGAAGTGAATGGCCCAGCGCGAGACATCGCCCATGCAGTTGAGATCGCTCACCGAGTTGCAGATGGTCTGATGCCAGAAATGCCCGTGAGCCGAATTCCATAACACCTGATCCATAATACCGAGATCTTCAGCATGCGTCTGCTCGGTTTCATGCAGGGCAAAGACATAACTGAACATGACAGCGGTATATCCCGCGACGAGCGCGGCCACCGCCAGCAGTCCAAAGCGCCGCTGGTGCGGGGGCAACGTGTCGTGAGGGGACAGATGGAGCGCTGGGAAGGAAATCATGCCGGCATGCGCCGCAAACCACTGCTTCATGCGCGCGGGAAAGGAAGGGTTCGCGGCATGTCGTGCCTGCGAGACCAGGGGAATGGGATGCTGCTTCATGGGGATGCGAGAGTCCGCCTCAGCCGTGATTCACGTACCACGTGATACTATTTTTA
>JAJPKG010000332.1 GCA_021323815.1 Pseudomonadota bacterium | reverse complement strand
CTGGCCCAGGCCCGCGCAACGGATGGCGCTTGGTCCCATATCCACCCCGCGTCGCCCCGCGCCGAGGTCCATCGGCGCACCTAAGATCGCAATATCCATGATTATCCTCTGATGTTGCACACAGGCATTGTGTTCGCGCCTCACCAGTGAGGCGTTCCGTCTCATTATAATCGCTGCGCGCCACAGCGTCCATGCGTGCAATGTGAGCGGCTGCATAGACAAGAGGCCGCGCGGCTGGTAGACTGTCAGCAGGGCGCTTTCGTGGCGCTCGCTGCATCCATTTCCCACGCACATTCATCAGAGGAGAAAGTTCATGGCATCTCCAAACACCAAAGTCATGCCTAAGTCCGGTTTCACAACTCCGCAGTTTTACATCGGTTTGCTTGCCGTCGTCGGTACCTTTTTGCTTGGACAGTTCGGCAGCCAGATCGGTCTGAACGGTCTTTCGGATACCTTGCAAAAGGTGCTGCGCGATCAAACCAACCTCGTTGTCGGGGCCATCGTTGTCGCGCTCGTCGCCGGCTTCATCGCTTTTTCGTCCTGGATTGAGACCAACACCGTGCGTAAAAACGGCGTGGGTGATAAAGGCAAACCCGCCACGAAGCTGGTGCGGCCCTTTTATCAAACGTCGGAATTTTGGCTGGGCCTGATCACCGTCGTGCTGAATTACCTGCACGACACCGGCGTGTTCGCGCCGGATGTGCATCAGTCCACCGACACAGCGACACTGATGATCGCGCTGGTCTATGCCTTCGCGCGCGCGCAGCTCAAGCAAGCCTATGCCAACGCCCAAGCGCAGGGGAACTGAGGAACATTGTTTCCGGCGCTGAACGAGCCGGCGGCATCCAACCGCTGGCTCGCGGTATCCACAACCGGCACCATTTATTTCGCCTCATCGCCGCGCTTGTCATGACCATAACCACCGTTGCTGTCGGGCGTGGCGGAAGGCGTGGGCGCGGCAGGCGTGCCGGTGGGCGGCACAAAGACCTGCACATCCTCGCCCACCACGCGCACCTGGATGGGCGGCAGTGGTTTATAGAGGAATTGCCCGCTGGAACGGCCATGATCATCGAAGCGCCCATTATGGCAGGGGCAGTCGAAGGCGTGCTCTGTGCTATTCCAGGCAACGATGCAGCCCATGTGCGTGCAGGCAGCCGAAAACGCGGCGAAGGTGCCATCCTGATAATGCACCACGTGCCCCACCAGTTGCGGCGTGGTGAAGCGCAACGCGCTCCCCAGGGGAATCTGCGCCACATTGGCCACCGTCAGCCAGACGCCGTTCGCGCCAACGAGCGCAATGCTCTCGCCCGTGTCACCATTGCCCTTTTCTTCCACCAGCACGCCGCCCGCGACGCCAGCGGCCAGACCGGCTGCGGCAGCCAGGCCCGTGCGTATCAAGTTGCGGCGCGAGGTGCCGGCGCGACGCGGTGGCTGAGGCGCGGGGAGTGGTGCCGGCGCGGAAACAGCGGGCGTTTCGGGCGCAAACAACTCGCGTTCCAACTGGTCGCGCAGATTGCGTGCAAAGGTTGGGCGCGGCGCGGCATGGCCGCTGAGGGTGCCACGCAACATCGCCGCCATCTGCGCCGCCTCAGCATCTTCTGGTGCCAGATCTTGTGGCACGGGCGGGCGCTGATCGGCCTGCAAGGCACTGATGATGCGTTCCATATGCTCTTCGGCAGGCTGCCCGATAGGTTGGGAGCCGTTTGGAGTCACGTAATCAGACATGATGTTGCTCCGCTCCCGGCTGTGTTGGCGCGCCGGCATGCAATTCAGCGGCGCGGCGCAGCGCGCGTAATTGCAGCACCTTCACGTTTGCTTCCGTCAAGTTCAGGTGCTGCGCCGTCTCTTTAATGGAATAATTGAGCAAGAAGCGGCACCGCAAGACCTCGCGGTAATTCGGCGGCAATTGTTGCAAAATCGCCTCCACATGCGCGATGGGCGTCAGGGATTCCAGCGCAGGGGGATCGGATGCCGTCGGGCCGTCCCACCCTTCCGCCAGCAGATCGTCCAATGAAAGTGTTCTGATGCGTCCCTGCGCGCGCCAGTGATCCGCCAGCGTGGTGCGCGCCACCTGAAACAGCCACGCCACCAGCGCCGCTTCATCGCGCGACCAATCCATCCCGCGCAATGCCTTGACGAACACCTGCGCCGTCAAATCTTCTGCCTCTTCGCGGTTGCCCACCCTGCTGTAGATGAACCGATACACCGCCCCGATGTGCGCCTCATAAAACGCGCGAAACGTATCACGATCCGGCGTTGGTGGCGTCCTCTGCTCATCGCTCACCCTGCTTGCCTCCCGCTGAAAATCAAGCGGCAGATGTCGCTGTGATGTCTCTTTCTCTGATCCTACATAAGCGGGTTACACCCAGCAAAAAAAACTTGACAACTATCTCAAATCTGGATATGCTGGATATGAACAAAATTTCTATAACAAGGAAACTGTTATGGCAAAGAAACCTGAGAAGCAATACCGCCAGCACATTCTCCAGTTTATCGCACAACACCAGCAAGATACGGGTTATCCACCAACGGATCGCGAAATCATGGATGCCGTCGGAATGACTTCCATCGGGCATCTGCATTATTATCTCCGTCTGCTAAAAGGGGAGCACATGCTCACCTATGTTCCACGGCGCAGCCGCACGATTCGGCTTACCTCACATGCCCGCACCCTCCTGGGGCTTGATCAGGGCATTCGCGTGTTGGGAACCATTGCAGCGGGCACGCCGCTCATCATTGGCGAGGCGCAGGAATTCCTCGATCCCGACAACTTTCCCCCCGGTGCCTATGCGCTCCATGTGCATGGCGATTCGATGATTGATGCGTGTATTCTCGATGGAGACTACATCATTGTGAATCCCCAAAAAGAGCCGCAGCAAGGCGCAATCATCGTGGCCACACACACCGGCGAAGGCATCGTTGGCGCGGCCACCGTCAAGACATTCTTCCACGAACGCGACTATGTGCGCTTGCAGCCCGCCAACCCAGATTATCCTCCCATCATCGTTCCTGCCGACGAATGGGATCGCGAATGGCTTATTCAGGGGATGGTCGTCGGCGTCGTGCGCCGGAATGCTGGCACCACTGCTCATTCCTAGCTGCTTGATCCAGGTGAGCCGGCAGAGGCATGCTGGGCGCGATGATGCGTGTGATGGACAATAGCCCAACGGGGTTTCTTTTCCGAGCCGGGGGGTGATCTCGCGGCACACCGCGCGCGGGGATATTGGCGCTCTTGTTGCAAACCTCATCAACCGCCGGCTCGCTCATGTGACATCGTTTTTTCGATGTGACCGCATAAATGAGCGCTTCGTATTTGATCAATGGACTATAACAAGAGGTAGATACCCACCCCATCTTGAAAGGGTTGCTTTATGCCTGATCGCCTGGACGCACTCTTCGCGCAGCAAAAGGCGTTGGAGCAGATGTATGTCGCGCGCCGGAGTGAGGGCTTTTATAGCCTGCCTCCTATGGAGCGCTGCACCACCTGGACGCGCGCCCTGCTGCACGAGGTCTGCGAACTGGACGACGAACTGAACTGGAAGCCCTGGAAAAATCCGCAGGATCTCAACCAAAATCGGGAGCGCCGACTTGACGAAATGGCAGATATATTGCATTTCTTCCTGCAATTGGCCCTTGACCAGGGTTTCACTGCCGATGACCTGTTCGCCGCCTATCAGCGCAAACATGAGGAAAACCGCCGGCGGCAAGAACAGGATCCGCGTTACCGGCCCACCGAAGGAACGGAGGAGGATCGCGCCGCCCCATAATGCAATGACAACTTGACGGGACCATCTGGCTACTAAAGATTGTCGTTTTTCCTGCCGATGGGTACACTGAAGGCAGAGAGAAGCCTTCACTTCCACATTCCCAACGATACACAGCACAGCACACGGTCCCAACTCACACCCAAGACGGGTCAACACCCAAACTTCCTATCTTTGCACGGCAAAGATAGCGGATATCTTTTTTTTGTTGGCGCAGGTGACGGTATGGATAGGCGTTTGTTGGAGCGTTTAGCGACGACGATGGACCATTTGGTCAGCTTCCCGACGGTGGAAAATGATTCGCGCGCCCTGCATGCCTGCGTGGAATGGACGCGGGCGCACGTCTTCAAACATCGCCCCCGCCTGAAAGTGAAACCGTTTCTCTCGAATGACAAGCCTTCCATCCTCTTCACCGCCGGCGACGCTCCCCCTCGCCTGCTCTTTCTCGGCCACCTTGACGTGGTCGAAGCCGTTCACCAGAGCGCTTTCACCACCACCCAAGAAGACAGCGTGCGCCTCCGCGGTCGCGGCACCGCCGACATGAAAGGTCCCGTCGCCGCCATGCTGGACGTGATGGAACACGAACCCCAAACCGGCATGGGCCTGCTTTTGACCACCGATGAAGAGGTCGGCGGGCAAGACGGCGTCAATCACGTCTTGCAATCTGTCGATTGGTTGCCCGAAGTGGTGATCTTGCCGGATGGCGGCGCGAACATGCATCTGGTCATCGAGCAAAAAGGCATGATCCGCATGCGCCTGGAAGCCGACGGCGTGGCGGCGCACGGCTCGCGCCCCTGGCTGGGCGACAATCCCATCGACCGCATTTATGCCGCCTATCAGCGCCTCAAACGGGTCTATCCCATCCCGCGCGGCGAGGACGACTGGCGCGTGAGCATCACCATGAGCGAGATCCACAGCGGTCTGGCTCCCAATGCCGTCCCCTCCAAAGCCGAGGCCACGCTGGATATCCGCTATCCGCAAGACGACGCGCTCACCGCCGACGTGCTCATCCGCGACATCCAGCGGCGCATCAAGCCGCTGAAGGTGACGGCGACGGTGGTCAAGCGCGCCCCTGCCTTTCAGCTGGATGAACATACCGCCCTGGTGCAGCGCTTGCAGGCAGTGTCGCGCAGCGTGCGCCATGAAGAATTG
>JAJPKG010000078.1 GCA_021323815.1 Pseudomonadota bacterium | reverse complement strand
CTGGCCCAGGCGTTGCGCGTGCTAACGACGGAATATTCCACCGAGAGTGGCCCGCGCTTGCGGTTCAGCGCGGTCGGCGCGCAGATGCCCCTGCCGCCGCGCGTGGAAGCCGGCGTGCTGCGCATGGCGCAAGAAGCGCTGACCAACGCGCTCAACCATGCCGGAGCACGCCAAATCAGCCTGCGCCTGGTGGTGACGCCGGAACAGTTGCGCCTGACGGTGCGCGACGACGGCGCGGGGTTTGATCCCGCTGCGCTTCCCGCCGGGCGCTTCGGGCTGGTGGGGCTGCGCGAGCGCGCCAAGCTGCTCGGCGGCACAGTGCAGATCGCCAGCGCGCCGGGGCAAGGCACGCACATCGCCATCCAGATCCCCTTGGAGGTGACGCGATGACCGCCCCCATTCGCATCCTGGTTGCCGATGATCATCCTGTTGTGCGCGACGGCCTGATCGCCATTCTCAGCACCCAGCCGGATTTCGCGGTGGTGGGCGAGGCGGCGAATGGCGCGGAGGTGGTTGCCCAGGTGCAGGCGTTGCATCCTGACGTGCTGCTGCTGGATCTGGAGATGCCGGGGATGGACGGCGTGGCCGCGCTGGAAGCTTTGCGGGCGCGGGGCAGCGAGGTCCGCGCCATTGCCTTCACCGCTTTCGACACCGACGAGCGCATCTTGGGGGCGGTGCGCGCTGGGGCGCTGGGCTATCTGCTGAAAGGCACGCCGCGCGACGAGATCTTCCGCGCCGTGCGCACCATCCATGCCGGCGGCTCGCTGCTGGAACCGGTGGTGGCCATGAAGGTGCTGCGCCAGGTGCGCCAGCCCGCCCCCGCGCCCTCGCCGCTGACCGCCCGCGAGACCGAAGTGTTGCATCTGCTGGCGCAGGGCAGGCAAAATAAAGAGATTGCCCGCGAGCTGGGCATCAGCGAGCGCACCGTCAAATTTCACGTGACGGCGCTGATGCAGAAGCTGGGCGCGGGCAACCGCACCGAGGCCGTCACCATCGCCACCCAGCGCGGTCTCATTCACCTGGCGTGAGGCCCCAGCGCGGGCAACAGCAGTATGTTACACTGTCAGCAGCAATACTGTGTCATGCCCCAACGCCGGGGATGTTTCTGCAGAGAGGAAGGCAGACAGATATGGCAAAACTTAGCGACAGCGAGATTCAGGCAGCGCTCAGCGGATTGCCGGGTTGGCACCTCACCAACGGCATGCTGGTCAAAACGTATGAAATGCCCGGCTTCCCTGACGCCATTGCGCTGGTGAACGGCGCGGCGGAACTGGCCGAGGCGCAGGGGCATCATCCCGACATCGACATTCGCTATAACAAGGTCACGTTCGCGTTGGTGACGCACGATCAAGGCGGCATCACCGAAAAAGACGTGCAGATGGCGCGGGATATCGAAGCGCAATCCACTTTCCCTGAACGCGCGCAGGAATAACAGGATACAGCTTCCGTTGCGAGTGTCCTTGCGCACAACACCTTCTTGACAGCTTGGTAACGCCGAGGGCTAGCGCGATGACATCGCCGGCTGAGGCGCATCGTGCTGCTCGCGGCGCAACGCCGGAGCGTTGGCAATGACATGGCCCTTGCGGCGTGCTTGGGCCACGCGGCGGCCGCGGCGCTCGGCTAATTCCTGTTGGTGGGTTTTCAGTTGCAGGGCCAGCGCCAGACCGACGATCATCACCGCGAGGATGACGGCGTAATAGCTGTGGATGGCGCGCAGGGTGGCCGCTGGCGAGGCGACGGCGCTGGACGAAATGAGCGCGCCCCCCAGGGGCAGGATGATGGTCTGGCCGATGCTGCTGCAAATGGTCAGCACCGAGAGGCTGGTGGCGCGATGACGCGCAGGCGCTTCGTTGGTGACGATGTAGCGCAATGGCGTGCCCACCAGCGTTGCCATGCCCGCGCCGGCCAACAGCAGCGCGATGATGATGAGCGCGTTATTGCGGCCCGCCGCCAACAGCAGCGCGAAGCCGCACGCGCTGACGATGCCGCCGCCGAGCATGACGGCGCGCGGTCCATAGCGATCCAGCAGCCTGCGCAAACTTTCCGCGCCGAACAAGAGCGTGATGGCAACGTAAAAAAGATAGAAGCCGCCCGCGCCGGAACCCAGATGGCGAGCGCTTTCCACCAGTTGCGGCACATAGACCACGCTGGACGTGACCGCGCCGCCGATGAGGCTGAGCGCCATCGTCAGCACCAACTGGCGGCGGCTGAAGGCGACGACATCCACAATGGGATTGGCGGCGTGTTGCTCGTGCAGGGCAAAGGGAACGAAGAATGCCAGGCCCAGCACGACGAACGGCATGGCCGTCTCATTCGTGAAATTGGCGCTGAGATTCGTAAAATCCAGTTGAGTGAGGCCGAAAACCAGCAGGAAGAGCGCCGATGCCAGCAGCAGCATGCCGGTCCAGTCGAAGGCGAAATCCGGCATCTCCACCGCTGGTTTGGCGGGGAGCAAGCGTGATGCCAGCGCGATGATGAGGACCGAGATCGGCAGGTTGACGACGAAGATGCTGTGCCAGTCCGTCACCAGGCCACCGAAGTGGATTCCCTGCGTCAGCGCGCCGCCGATGATCGGCCCCAGCAAAAAAGCGAGGCAGAACATGATGCCGTTCAGCGCCAGCATGCGCCCGCGTTTCTCTTCGGGATACAGGTCCGCGATGACGGCGTTGGCAACGGGCAAAATGCCGCCCGCGCCGATGGCCTGCACGCAACGCCCGGCGATGAAAGGCGCGAAGGCATGTGACGTGGCGCACAGCGCTGATCCCGCGCCGAAGAGCGCAGCGCAGCCGGCATACACCCAGCGGCGGCCATAGAGATCCGACAGCTTGGCGATGAAGGGCTGCGTGACCACCATCACCAGCGTATAAGCGGTGAAGGACCAGGTAATTAGCCGTGCCGGCACGCCCAGCCCGGTCTGAATGGCCCCCAGCGCGGGCGCGACGATGAAGATATCCAGCGCCCCCATGAACACGCCCAGCAGCAGCGTAACGATAACCCACCTGTGTTTGCGCGCCATAGCCTCGCCTTTCCCCACCGATATCATGCTTCTTTCAGGATATGGCTGCGCGTTGGCATGCGTCAAGGTGGGTGGCCGAAATACCTCGCTGCGCCTGACATGGCAGTCGGGAAAAGTGTGTACGTCCCATCCATTTTGCGCGGCGGGCACGCGGGTGATACGATATCAGGTGGTCACTCAGCCACTTCTGCCGCAGGAAATGTTCGAGTCGTGTTCACAGCCATCATCCGCCCGGTGCTCTTTCGCGTGTCGCACGACGACCCGGAGATCGCCCATCACCTGATCATGCGCCAGTTAGAGCTGGCGTCGCGCGTGCCAGCGGCGCTACGCATCATCGAAGCCTCGCTGGCGTACCGCGATCCGCGTCTGGTGCGCGAGGTGCTGGGGCTGCGCTTCCCGAATCCAGTCGGGCTGGCGGGGGGATTCGACAAGAACGGGCGGGCGTTGCCGGCGCTGGCGGCGCTGGGCTTCGGCTTCATCGAAGCGGGCGGCGTCACGCGCTATCCGCAGCCGGGGCAGGCGCGCCCGCGCATCTTCCGGCTGCCCGAAGATCAAGCGCTGATCAATCGCATGGGCCTGCCCAACGAGGGTGCGGTGGCCATTGCCGAGCGGCTGGCACATTCCCCGCGCCCCCGCATCCCCATCGGCTGGCAGATCGCCAAATCGAAGGTGACGCCGCTGGATGAAGCGGTGGACGATTACCTCTTTTCCCTGCGCAAGCTCTATCCCTTCGGGGATTATTTCACCCTCAATGTCAGCAGCCCCAACACACCAGAGCTGGTGCGGCTGCAAGAGCGAGCGCCGCTGGAAGCATTGCTGCGCGCGGTGGTGGAAGAATCCATGCGGCTGGCCGGTCCCAACCGCCCCAAGCCGATCCTGGTGAAGATCTCGCCGGATCTCACCCAGCCGGCGATTGATGATGTCATCGAGGTGGCGCTGGCGACGGGGGCGCGGGGCATCATCGCCACCAACACCACCGTCAGCCGCGAGGGATTGCAGTCAGATCCTCATGAGGCGGGGGGCTTGAGTGGTCGGCCATTGTTCGCGCGGGCGCTGGAAGTGGTGCGCTACCTGGGCGAGCAGGTGCAGGGGCGCTTGCCGATCATCGGGCTGGGGGGCATCTTCGGCCCCGACGATGCAAAGCGCATGTTCGACGCCGGCGCGTCACTCATTCAAATCTATACGAGCTTCATTTACGAGGGACCGGGCATCATTGGCCACCTCAATCGCGGATTGGTGCGGCATCTCGCCTGTCAGGTTCCCATCACCGATATCGAGAACGAGCGAGAGGAAGAAGTTTCCCATGAATAATCCCATTCTGGCGGCACTGGATGTGGATACACTGCCCGACGCGCTGCGGCTGGTGGAGCAACTGCGCGATCACGTCGGCGGCTTCAAGGTCGGGTTGGAACTGTGTACGAACGTGGGGGTACAGACAGTCATTGCGGCGGTGAGCGCGGCAGGCGGGGAGATCTTCGTTGATCTGAAATTCAAGGATATTCCCAACACGGTCGCGGCGGCGGCGCGAGCGGTGTCGCGGCCCGGCGTCATGTTTTTCAACGTGCATGCCGACGGCGGCGCGGCGATGATGCGCGCGGCGCTGGAAGCAGCCAATGCCTCTGCGGCTAAACCCAAAGTCATGGGTGTGACGGTGCTGACCAGCATGGACGAGGCGACGCTCAACAACGAGGTGCGCGTTCCTGGCGCATTGGTGGAGCAAGCCGTGCATCTGGCAAAGCTGGCGCAGTCCGCCGGGCTGGCGGGCGTCGTCTGTTCCGCGCATGAGGTCGCCGCGATCAAAGCAGCATGCGGCGCTGATTTTCAGACGGTTGTGCCTGGCGTGCGGCCATCCTGGGCAGAGGCGAACGATCAGCGGCGCGTGATGACGCCAGCGGAGACCATTCGCGTCGGCGCGGACTATCTGGTGATCGGTCGCCCCATCACGCGCCCGCCGGAAGCGATCGGTTCCCCCGCCGACGCGGCGCAGAAAATTTTGGAAGAGATCGCGGGAGTAAGGCAATAGCCTATCGGTAATGAGATCACACCGAGCACGCCCGCCGGGGAATGGGAGCGCACGGGGCACGCCCGCCGGGGAATGGGAGCGCACGGGGCACGCCCGCCGGGGAATAAATTCCCCGGCTCGAGAAACGAAGCCCATCCGGGCTGTAAGGAAACGTGATCGCACAGGGCGAGAGGGGTGATGAGGCAAAAGAGGTTGGGGCGAATCGTGGTTCACCGTATAAGGGTGAAAAATACCGCTTCTTGCCAAACGGCGCGATGAGGAGTACGCTATACCATATGGTCGAGATCATGGAGGCGCTGGCGGGTGCCGGCGCGCTCATCCGCGACAGTCACATCGTCTATACATCTGGGCGGCACGGAACAGCATATGTTAACAAAGACGCGCTCTATCTGCATCCGCTGATCACGGAACAACTTTGCGGCGTCATGGCTGGGGAGTATGACGCGGATCAGGTGGACGTGGTGGCCGGGCCGACGGTGGGCGGGGTGATTCTGGCACAGTGGGTGGCATGGCACCTGACGCGCGCCCGAACAGATGGCGGCGAGGTGCTGGCCGTCTATGCCGAGGAAGAGATCGCCGACGGCGTGAAGCGGCGCGTGTTCCGGCGCGGCTATGACGAACAGGTGCGCGGCAAGCGCGTGGTGGTGGTGGAAGATATCGTCACCACCGGCGGCTCGGCGCGGCAGGTGCTCGACGCCGTGCGGGCGCTGGGGGCTACGCCGCTCGGTCTCAGCATCATCTGCAACCGCAGCGGCAAACCAGGCGAAGCATTGTTCGATGTGCCCCTGCACGCGCTGGCCACCGTCGCGCTTGATTCCTGGGCAGAGGACGAATGCCCGCTCTGCGCGCAAGGCGTGCCGGTGAATACCAGCGTCGGCAAGGGCAAAGCGTTCCTGGCTCGCAAACAGGCCTAACCGCCTGCCTATCCTTCATGGCGCATATTGGGGGAAAGAGGTGCAAGCAATGGGGCTTTCATCTGCGCAGGGCGCTGAGCCTGCAATGGCGCGCGAGGACGTATGTTACGTCGAACGCGCGCTGGAAGTGCTCGGCGGCAAATGGACCATTTTGCTAATTCACGAATTGATGGAAGAGCCGAAACGCTTCGGCGATCTGCGCCGGGCGATTCCAGAGGCCAGCGCGAAGATGCTGACGATGCGCCTGCGCGAGTTAGAAGCGGCGGGACTGCTGGAACGCGAGGTCTTTGCCGAGGTGCCGCCCCATGTGGAATATCGCCTGACCCCACGCGGCAAGGCGCTGCGCGATGCCATCGAGGAATTGCGCAAGTGGGGTGTTGAATATTGCCCGTGTTCGTGATGATGCCCCGTCTGCGCCCGTTATCGGATGCCGATCTCGCCCTGGTTCGTACCTTGCACGACGAGCTGGGCGCGGGCGATGGCGTAACGCCTGAACGCTGGGCGGAACTCGCCGCCACTCAGGCGTGGCTGGCACAAGCGCTGGATGTGCCGCATGGTCCGGCGAACAGCAACGAGACCTTTGCTTTGATCCGCAACGCATATGACCACCAGCCACTGACCGGGCCGCGCTGGTGGTTTCACCTGCTGGGACTGCGCCATGCCGCCGCGCACGTGGTGCTGACCACGCCCCAGGGATGGTTCGTCGCCCAGGTGCGCAGCCGCAACAAAGACGACGCCCCCGGCGCGTTGGATGTGGCGGTGACCGGACACTGCGGCACCAGCGCTCCCCTGGAGGCCGCGTGGCGCGAGCTGAGCGAAGAGGTTGGGCTGCAAAAAACCCCTGCAGGTGAACCGCCGAGCCTTGCGGGTAACGATCTGCGCTTGATTGCCGTGCAGGATGTCGAGATCCGCTGGCGCGCTGGGGAAAATCCGCCGTTCATCGACCGCGAGCGACACTGGATCTATGCCGCAACCCTTACGGCGGAAGGTATGGCACGGCTGCGCTTTCAGGATGGCGAGGTGTCGTCGCTGATGCTGCTCGGTCCGGCGGACGTGACGGAACTGGCGCGGCGCTGTCGGGCGGGCGAGCGCCACGCCCCCGGCGCGATGGATCTCGCCCCCGGCCTGCTGCACACCCTGCCGCTGTGGCTGGATTTCGCTGCTCGATCACCAGGTTTCGTCCAGATGTGAGGCATAAAACTCCACGGGACGCCGGTAAAAGGGGATCGCCTCGCGTTCGAGTCCCAGATTATCATGCACCCACGCGGTCTGGAAGGTGATTTCAGCTTCGTCAGGATATTCGGCGTGTAGGCGCAAGAAGAGCGAGCGCGCCTGCTCCAATATGGATTCATCCTGCTTGGCGCGGCCCTCTTCGCGCAGGCGAATCGCCTCAGCTAATTGCTCTCGCATCATGATTGCGGTTCTCTCGCTTTCTGGCGATGGAATGTTTTGCCTTCGGCCAGCATGGCGACAATTTTTTCAATGCGCGTCCGGCGAAGCTCCGGATTTCTGGCGGTGTGGATGCGAAAATAGATCGCGTATTGATTGGCTTTGGTCAAGGTGGCGAAAAACGCTTTGGCTGCCGGGTGCGCTTCGAGCGCAGTTAGAAAATCTTCCGGCACATCGGCGCTGGCTCCGGAGGCATAGGCGGCATCCCAGCGACCATCTTGTTTTGCCGATTCCACGTGTTTCATCCCGGCGGGGCGCATGCGGCCCTGCTCGATGAGCCGTTGCACTCTCTGGGTGTTGACCTTTGACCACACGCTGCGCGGGCGGCGCGGCGTAAACTTTTGCAGAAAATATTCCTCGTTATAGCTCTGCTTCTGGCCGTCGATCCAGCCGAAGCAGAGCGCTACTTCGACGGCTTCATCATAGGTCACGGAAGGATGGCCGGAGCCTTTCTTGGCGAGTTGCAGCCACAGTCCCGGTGCGGTAGCATGGTGTTCTTCCAACCATGCTTCCCAGGCATCTTGCGATGCGAAGGAGATGATGGGCAGATCGGATGGTATTTTCATATAAACAGTATACCTGATCTGCTTGTGTTAGTGTTACGGCGATTTGGGCATCCTGCTGGCGGCGGCAAGGAGAGCAATGCTCTCGTTCATCTCGTCCTGGGTGCCGTTGGAACGTGCCAGGGCCACCGCCTGGCGAGCGGCGGTGAGGGCGCGTTCGCTGTCCCCGGCGCGGATGGCCAGGGCGGCGACGCGGCGCGTGGCGAAGCCGATGGCGCGCATGTCTTTTTTCGCCAGCGCGGCGCGCAACGCCTCATCCGCGAAGGTGAGCGCGCGCAGGAAATCGCCGTCATCCAACGCCACATCGGCCAGTTGGGTGGCCAGCAATAAGGTTTCATTCACCGCAGCCGAGGCGCGAGCGCAGATGAGGCCGGTTTCCAGCAACGGACGCAACACCCCACGCGCTGCCGGGGAATCCACGCGGCGCAAGAGTGGCACCAGCAACCGGCACAGGTGATAGACCTGCTCAGGGGCGCGCATCTGGCGGGCGAAATCGGCGGCGAGCAGCACGTGCGGCGCTTCAGGTTCCAGCGCCACCCAGGCTTCTTCATCCGTCAAGGCTTCCAGGGCGGGATCCGGCGTCAGGCCGGGACTATCGTCGTCATCTTTTTCGGCATCCGCGCTTTCCGCGACAGCGTCAACGGTGGGCAGCGTGGGGCCGGCGATGACGGCGGCAAACGAGACCGCCCAGTTGGTGAAGGTCGCCAGCGTGATTTCCGCCGGGCTGAGATGGGCGATCTCTTCGGGCAATGTTCCCTCGCCCGTTTGCCACGTCTCAAGCCCGCTGCCGGCGATATACCGAACATAAGGATCAATGGCGACGCGGCGATAGGTGCTGGGCGAGCGGATGATCGCGCCTGCGTCCACGCTGAGATCAGCCAGATCCACAAAAGCCAGCGCCACCAGGCGGTCGAAGTCATCTTCGGTGATGGGCATTTCCAGCAGCGCGGCGCTCTGGCGGGCGACGGCAAGGGTGTGTTCGCGGCTGAGGGTGGCCGGCGGCGGTGCCCAGACGGATAGCGTATGTAACAACCACCGCTGCTCGCGCGTGAGGGCGCGATAGGCAATGATATAGGCAATGTCGATGCCCAGGTGCGGTGGCGCGCCGGTCTTGCCCACCGGGCGCAGTTCCATCCAATGCACGGTGTCGGCGATTCCCCGCGCCGTCACGCTCAGTTCCACGATGGCGGCGGCGATCATGCGCAGGGCGGTACGCGCCGTGCCGACCAGTTGGATGACCCGGTTCACATCCACTTCGTCCAGTTGCGCGGAAACTTCGTCTGCATCGGGGGCGTGGCTGGTGAAGGTGCGCAAGATGCGTGCCCGGCGCTGCACCTCGGCGCGCACAAAGTCTGCCGCCTCATCCGGGGGCACCAGGTCGATATCGGCGATGATGGCTTGCAGCGCGGCATCCGGGCGCTGCGCATCAGGAAATGTCATGGAAGGGTATCCTTTGCCTGGAACGATACACACTCCCCCTAGCGTATAACGCCGGAGGGCACGGACGCAAGGATGGCTCACGAGATGTGTTGCGACAGAAACGCTGCCACCTGGTCGCCGGTGGGCAGGGAAGGTTGCGCGCCCATGATCCCGACGCTGAGAGCGGCGGCAGCAGAGGCATAGCGCGCGGCATCGGCTGGGGCGTCGCCCAGCGCCAGGCGACAGGCCAACGCGCCGATGAAGGCATCGCCGGCGGCGGTGGAATCCACCACCGGCACCGAGAACGCCGGCAGGTGCATGGCGGCATCCTTCGCGGCAACCATGCAGCCTTTCGCGCCCAGCGTGATGATGGTAAGGGAAGGGCCGCGCTCGCACAAGGCGCGGGCGGCACCGGCGGCGCTCGCCAGATCCGTCACCGGCATTCCGGTGAGCGATTCAGCCTCGGTTTCGTTGCAGACCAGCACATCCACCAGCGCGAGCAGGTCCGCCGCCAGAGGTTGAGCCGGCGCAGGATTCAGCAGGGTGCGTGCGCCGGCCTGGCGAGCCAGCGCGAAGGTATGGCGCACGGTAGCGAGCGGGATCTCAAGCTGGGCGAGCACCATTTGGGATGCTTGGAGCACCGGCAAGGCGCTGTCGATGGCGGCGGGGGTGAGATGCGCGTTCGCGCCAGGAGCGACGATGATGCTGTTTTCGCCGCTCGCCGCCAGCGCGATGAGCGCAATGCCCGATGGCACACCGGCCACGCGCGCCAGATGGTCCAACCGCAACCCTTCGCAGGCCAGATGCGTTGCCATTGCATCGCCGAAATCGTCATCGCCCAGGCAGCCGATGAAGTGGACCTCCGCGCCGATGCGCCGCGCAGCCACCGCCTGGTTCGCCCCCTTGCCGCCGGGCACGCGCTGCACATCGCTCCCCAACAGCGTCTCGCCCGGCTGAGGGATGCTGGGAACGCGCACCACCAGATCGGTGTTGCTGCTGCCAACGACGGTGATGATGGGCTGCGGCATAAGCTGTTGCTCCTTGTTGTGCCGTCCGGCTACCGTGATAGCACGAGAGATTGCAGCCGTTGTGCTCATTGCTCCATTGTGGCACATCGCTGCACACTACAGATCTGCCCAAATGGAGGGGGCAATCTCCTGCCCATTTTGGCGACGCTTTCTTTTGGCTGCGTCATGTATAGTCCAAAGAAGGTGGGCCGTTGATTGGTATAGCAGAGTTCGCCCTATTCAACACGGGGAGGGTTTCATGGCGCAACAACACTGTACGCATCTGGATCAGATTCGGGATGTGACGCCCAGCGCGCAAGGGTGCGAGGAATGCTTGCAGACGGGCGACACGTGGGTGCACCTGCGCGAGTGCCGCATCTGCGGCCACGTGGGCTGCTGCGATAGCTCGAAGAACAAGCATGCCACCAAGCATTTTCACGCGACGGGACATCCGATCATGCAATCCTTCCAGCCGGGCGAGGAGTGGGGCTGGTGTTATGTCGATGAAGTGGTGCTTGATCCTTCGGTGTTCACGAAATAAAGGAGAGTCAACCATGACGCCGAAGACCGCGACACAACCAGCGGTGACCAGTTGCGTTATCGCGCCGCATCTGAAAGATGACATCACACAGGGTACCAGCAAATATGGGCGCATGTTCCCAGATCTGCCGTGCAACGACTGCGATGAGGCCGCGCTGCTGGACATCGGCGGCAGCGGATCGGTGCTGGACGCGGCTGACGTGGTGGATGACGGGGCGCGGCAGGGCGATAACCCCTGCATCCCTGCCGGGTGGCCGGTGTTTGGGCAATTCATCGCGCATGACATCACGGCGGACCGCAGTCTGTTGCAGCATCATGCGACACTGGGGGAGATCCGCAATTTTCGCTCGCCCGCGCTGAACCTGGAATCGGTGTATGGGGCGGGACCGTCGGGCAGCCCATATATGTTCGACAACAGCGACACGGATATGTTTTTGCTGGGGATGGATGATGCGAACATACTGGATGATCTGCCGCGCAACAGCCAGGGGCGGGCGTTGATCGGTGATCCGCGCAACGACGTGCAACAGATCATCACGCAGATGCATGTCGCGTTCCTGAAGTTTCATAACGCTATTGTTGGTTGGCTGCGAGGGCAGGCGAAGACCGGCGACATCTTTAGCGAGGCGCAACGGCTGGTGCGCTGGCATTACCAGTGGATCGTCACCCACGAGTTCTTGCCGCTGGTTGCCGGACAAGCGGTGGTGGATGACGTGCTGGTGCATGGCCGCAGGTTCTATGCATTCGATGAGCAGCCGTTTATTCCAGTGGAGTTTTCAGACGCGGCGTATCGCTTTGGGCATAGCCAGATTCGCGGGAACTATCGGCTGAACGAGCATTTTCAGGCGGCAATTTTCCCCGATCTCATAGGATTCCGCCTATTGAGCCATGATCGCGTGATCGACTGGCGCTTGTTCTTCGCGGTAGATGTCAATCAGCCGCCACAGCCGAGCCGACGCATCGACGCCAAGGTATCGCATCCGCTGGTGAATCTGCCGGATGCCATTGTGGGGGCGACGCAGATTCCGCAGGAACGATCATTGGCTTATCGTGACCTGCAACGCGCCCGCGCGCTGGATATGCCTTCTGGCGAGGCGGTAGCGCGAACGATGGGTGTGGAAGCGCTAACACCTGAACAGGTGGGCCTAGCGGAGCGCGGATGGATCTGGGAAACGCCGCTGTGGTATTACGTTCTGAAAGAAGCCGAGGTCGCGGGCGCGGGCGTGACGCTGGGGCCAGTCGGTGGGCGCATTGTCACGGAAGTGCTGATCGGTCTGTTGGATGGCGATCCCATGTCATATCGCAACGCGGAGGCACCATGGCAGCCGGAATTGCCGGGCGCGCAGCCGGGGACATTCACGATGGCGGATCTGTTGCGCTTCGCGGGGGTGGTATGAGCACAGTTGTCGAAGAAGAAGAGAAAGAGACGGGGCGCGTCGAGGCATTCAGTGATGGCGTGTTTGCCATCGCCATCACGTTGCTGGTGCTGGAAATCCCCGTTACGCATCCAGACACGGTGCCGCATGGCAAGCATCTGGCGGACGTGGTATTGCAGCAAGGGCCGAATTTCGCGGCCTATCTCGTCAGCTTCGTCACCATTCTGGTGATGTGGCTGAACCATCATAGCATCTTTCAGATGGTGCGGCGCATCGACCGGCTGTTTCTGGTGCTGAACGGCTTTTTGTTGCTGCTGGTGACGTTCATCAATTATCCAACGGCGCTGGTGGCGAACTTCATCGCCACCGATGATGAGCGTTTCGCCGCCGCATTCTATGCCGGCACATTCGTCATTATCGCCGTCATCTATAATCTGTTGTGGTGGCGCGCGGCGGGGGGCATGCGGCTCATCGGCAAGCGGGTGCCGGCAGAGCAGGTGGCGCGCATGACGCGGCAATATCAATTCGGGCCGATCCTGTATCTGCTGACGTTCGCTCTGGCGTTTGTCAACGCGTGGGCGAGTCTCGCGCTCAACGGCGCGCTGGCGCTGTATTTTGCCTTCACCGGACAGATTGAGAGGACAGCCTGAATTTAGGGTGACAGGCGCTCGATCTTCCAGGTGGTGTCGTCCTGGCGCTGATAGCGCAGGCGGTCATGCAGCCGGTTTGGCCGACCCTGCCAGAATTCGATGGTGGTGGGGATGACGCGATAGCCACCCCAATGCGGCGGGCGGGGGATTTCCTGGTCGGCATATTGCGCTTCCAGGGCGCGCAGGCGTTCTTCCAGCACCTCGCGGCTGGGGATGGGCTGGCTTTGCGCGGAGACCACCGCGCCGAACTGGCTGCCACGCGGGCGGCTATGGAAATAGGCATCTGAGGCTTCGGGCGCGAGTTTTTCCACCCGCCCTTCGATGCGTACCTGGCGCTCTAACTCCGCCCAATAGATCACCAGCGCGGCCCAGGGGTTCTGCGCTAATTCCCGCCCCTTGCGGCTCTCATAGTTCGTATAAAACAGGAAGCCATCGTCTTCCACCCCTTTGAGCAGGACCATGCGGGCGGAAGGGTGGCCGTCCGCGCCGACGGTGGCAAGCGTCATGGCGTTTGGCTCGGTGAGGTTGGCACCTAATGCGACATCCAGCCACAGCCGAAACTGCCGGATGGGATCGGCGTCCACATCACTCTCGCTCAAGCCGCGCTGCATATATTCTTTGCGCATATCTGCCAGGGACATAGAAGATCACCTCGTGGTTGGTTGCAGCATCATTTCCATGCGCGCAGCACTTCGGCCATTTTCCGGGCGGCGCGGCCCCGGTGGCTGACAGCATCTTTTTCGGCGGGGGTGAGTTCGGCCATCGTCACGCCGCGTTCGGGCAGCAGAAAGATGGGGTCATAGCCAAAGCCGTTCTCGCCACGCGGCTGAGCAGTGATCAGCCCTTCCACCACGCCTTCGACATGGGTCAGGCGATCATCAGGCGGGGGGGCGGCCAGCACCAGAATGCAGCGATAGCGCGCGGTACGTTGTTCCTGTGGCACGCCGGCCAAGCGTTTTTCGATGAGCGCGAAGCGTTCGGGATAGGGCATGTCTTCGCCACCGAATTGCTTAGAGAACACACCCGGCTCGCCGTTCATCGCATCAATCTCCAGGCCGGAATCATCCGCCAGCGAGAGCAGGCCGCTCGCGGCGGCATAGGCCCGCGCCTTTTGAGTGGCGTTTTCCAGATAGGTGTGAAATGGTTCTTCCACCGTCAGATTCAGACCGATATCGTGGGGCGAGACCAACTCAAAGGGGATGTCGCCCAGCAAGGCGCGCATTTCAATCAATTTGTGCCGGTTGCCGGTGGCGAGAAGTAACGGTTGCGGCATGTTGCCTCACTCCCCAGCCCCCTCCCCATCATAGATGGAGAGGGGGCGTATTGCTATGATTGCCAGACATCCGCGATAGTCGTCGCTTGCGCGGCCTGGCCAGTGAACGATGCGCCTTCGATGGCCTCGATGGTGCGCAGCACGTCATAATGGCTGACGGTTTCATTATAGCGCCCGGCGCGCACGTGCGCGCCAGCGAAGATCAGCGGGATCTGGTTGGACGACGAGCCATCGTCTTCATCCCAGGTGACGATGAGCAAGCTGTTGTGGGTTGCAGCCCATTGCGCGTAGGCATCCAGGTTGTGCTTGAGCCAGGCGTCAGCGGCGGCGACAGAGCCGGAGTGCATGTCGTCTTGCTGGTTAGGCACAACGAAAGCGACGGCGGGCAGTTGCGTGAAATCCGCCGGGAAGCTGGTGAAGGGCTGATTCGCGGATGCCGGCACGTTGCTGAAATTCACCCAGGGATTGTGCTTGCGGGCATAGAGCGGGTCAAAGTCGCTGCCGCCATAGGCACAATCCGTAAAGCCGGGGCTGGGCATGCTCTCGGAATAGCCGATGAAGGCGCGGTTCTGCGCCGCGAGCGCACTTGCCAGGTTGGGCGCGTTGAAGGATTGTGGGCAG
>JAJPKG010000172.1 GCA_021323815.1 Pseudomonadota bacterium | reverse complement strand
GGGTGCGCGAGGCGATGGCCGTGCAGCGGTTGATTAACCGCGTCAGCGTGGAAGCCGCCTTCTTCCGCAAGCTCAGCCCGATGGAAAACCTGATCTATGCCGCGCGGCTCTATAATCTGATGATTCCAGAGGCAAAGGTGCAGATCCGCTCGCTGCTGGGACAACTGGGCATCAGGCCGGATCGCTATGATCAGCCGTTGGAAGACATGTCGCGCGGCATGCAGCAAAAGGTCGCCATCGCCCGCGCCTTCTTGACCGCGCCCGTGCTGTTGCTGCTGGACGAGCCGACAACCGGCCTGGACCCACGCTCGAAGCAAGACGTGCAGCGCTTCGTCGCCAATCTGCGCGAAACGCACGACGCCACCGTGTTGCTGACCACGCACGACATGGACGAAGCTGAGGCGCTGTGCGACCGCATCGCCATCATCGACGGCGGGCGCATCGTCGCGGAAGATACCCCCGCCGGCCTGCGCGCCAGCGTCGGCACAGCAATGGGCCTGCCCGGACCGGCCACGATGGACCAGGTCTTCCTGCACTTCACGGGCCGCGACTGGGAAGCCGATGAGAACGAAGACGAGGATGAGGGGTAAACCGGTGGCCATCAACTCGCTGGCTGTGCAATCACGCGCAGCCTATGCCTTTTTCGAGCGCAACTGGAACCTTTCCAAGCGCTATTGGGCCTGGGAACTGGTGTTCATCACCTATAACATCGTCAACGCGCTCTCGGTGACGTTCATCGCCAAGAGCGCAGGCACCGTGCTGCCCGGTTTTCATCCCAGTCCCGCGCAGATCAATTCCGCCGTGCTGTTCCTGACCATCGGTACAGCCATCTGGTCCTACATCTCCGTCTGCTTCGACAACGTGACGGAGATTGTTACGGTGGAAAAGTGGGAAGGGACCATTGAATATACCTTCATGGCTCCGGTGCAGCGCGTGACGCAGATGTTCGGCATCTGCGCCTATGCGGTGCTGCACGGCTTGCTGCTGACGGCGGTGCAACTGGTGGTGATGGCGTTGTTCTTCCACCTGGATATGAGCCAGGCGAACTATCTGACGGCGCTCATCATCCTGGCTGCCGGCACCTTTTCCTTCATGGGATTCGGCATCATGGCCGCCGTGCTGCCGATGCTCTTCACCGAGCGTGGCTCGCAGATGGCGTATATCATCCGCGCCATCTTGCTGCTGATGTCGGGCGTCTATTATCCCATCGCCGTGCTGCCAGGCTGGATGCAACCTTTTGCGGACATCTCGCCCGTCACCTACGTGCTGGAAGGCATCCGCGCCGGGCTGATGCATGGCGCGCCGATCTGGACCATGTGGAATGACGTGCTCATTTTGCTGCTGGAAGGGATCATCTGCATCCCCGCCGGCTTGTGGATCTTCGGTCGCGCCGAGCATTACGCCAAGCGCACCGGGAAGTTGAAGAGGAATGGGTGATTCATGACCACAACATCACACCCCACATATACCCTGCGCGCGGCCACCGAGGCAGATGCCGAAGCATGCGCCGCGCTGATACGCGCGTGCGACGCAGTTGATTGTCCAGGCGACGTGACACGCTGGACGGCGGATGACATCCTGGCAGATTGGGCGTGGCTGAACCGCGAGACGGATACCTGGCTGGCCGTCACATCCAGTGGGGAAATCGGCGGCTATGCCACGCTGACCAGCCACGACGCGCAGCAGTATATCACCGATGGGTATGTGCATCCCCGGCACCGGGGACGCGGCATCGGCGCGCTGCTCATCCATGCCACCGAGGCGCGCGCGCGGGAACACCTGGCGGCACAGGGAACGGATCAGCCGGCCACGATGGAAAACAACGTGCTTGCCTCTCTCCCTGACGCATGCGCGTTGCTGGAACGACACGGCTATGCGCGCACGCGCATCTTCTGGCGCATGCGCATCGACATGGCTGAACCGCCGCCCGCGCCGGAATGGCCGACCGGCATCAGTGTGCGCCAGTGCCAGGATGAAGCAGATTTGCGCCGCGCCCATGACGTGACGGAAATCGCCTTCGCTGATCATTGGGGCCATACTCCACTCAGTTATGACGAGTGGTACCAATCAGCCAACCATAAAGTGCTTGATCCGGCGTTGTGGTTTTTGGCTTACGCTGGTGAAGACATCGCGGGCGCGCTGATCTGCCAGCAGCGCGAAGAGGGCACCGGCTGGGTGCGCCGGCTGGCCGTGTTGCGCGACCAGCGCGGGCGCGGCCTGGGAAGCGCGCTGCTGCGGCATGCTTTCGGCGCGTTCTGGCAGCGCGGCATCACCAGCGTGGGCCTGGGCGTCGATTCCGACAGCCTCACCGGCGCGCAGCGGATCTATGAGCGTGCCGGCATGCGCGTCGTCAGCGCCATCGCCCGCTACGAAAAAATCATTCGCCCGCCCAGCGACCTGGGCGGATTCCAACCGTATCTGTAGGGGTGCGGCCCCACTCCCAGCCCCTCCCCAGCAGCGATGGAGAGGGCAGATCGTGTGGACAGGTGATCGCGTCGATCAACGCTGATCTCTATCCCAAAGATCTCCCCCCTCCCCAGCGAAGCTAATGAGGGGGCCAGGGGGGTGAGGCCCATTCCCCACGTTCCCAACGGAGATATTCCTCATGACCACACAATCGCAAATCAAGCCGGAGACCTTGCGCGATATGGGCGACGGCGTCATCATCCGTCGCCTGCAAGAAAGCGACCGCGAGAACCTGTTTGCCATGCACAGCGAGATCCTCAGCCCCAGAGCGGGATGGGATGTGCGCGCCATATTCGACGGCCAGTGGCCCATCGGCCAGCTTGATCACTTCCTGGTCGCGGAAGACACCACGACGGGGCAGATCGTCTCGTCGCTGTGCCTGCTGCAAAAGACCTGCACCTATGGCGGCATCCCCTTCACCGTCGGCGTCCCCGAATGGGTGCTGACCCGCCCGGAATATCGCCGCAAGCGCTTGATTCGCACGCAGATGGAGATCGTCCATGAGTGGAGCGAAGCGCGCGGCGACCTGATGCAGATCATCAACGGCATCCCCAATTATTATCGCCAGTTCGGCTATGACATGGCGCTGGATCTCGACTTCGCCCGCGTCGGCTTCACGTCATACATTCCCAAGCTGAAAGAGGGCGAGAGCGAGCCGGTGTTGTTTCGCCCCGCCACGCCGGAAGACGTGCCGGTGATCCTGGCGGCTGACGAGCACGCGCGAGGGCGTTATCTCGTCACCTGCCTCACCGACGCGCCCTATATCGAAGGCCAGTTGCGGCGCATGGTCTCGGAAGATCCCTTCCGGCACATCTATGCCATCATCACCATGCCTGATGGCACGCCGCTGGGCTATCTGCGCCACGGATCATGGCTGAACGGCGATCACCAGATCGTCGTCTCGCGGATGGAACTGCTGCCCGGCGTGTCGTGGCTGCTGGTCTCGCTGCCAACGCTGCGTTATCTGCGGGCAAGGGGCGAGGAATATGCGACGCGGGAAAACAAGCAGTTCGGCACCTTCTGCTTCTGGCTGGGCCTCGACCACCCCATCTATGAAGTGCTGGACGACAAGCTGCCGCGCTCGTTCCCGCCCTATGCCTGGTATGTGCGCATCCCCGATCTGCCGCGCTTCATCCGCCACATTGCGCCGGTGCTGGAAGATCGGCTGGCGCGCTCGGTGATGCCGAACCACACCGGCGAGCTGCGCCTGAGCTTTTATCAGAGCGGCTTGCGTTTGGCCTTCGAGCGTGGCAAGCTGAGCGCGGTGGAACCCTGGCAACCGACGACGGGGACGGGCAACAATCCCGCCGAGCCGAGCGACGCCGCGTTCCCCGATCTGACGTTCTATGAACTGCTGCTGGGGCATCGCAGCCTGGAAGAACTGCGCGCCACGCGCCCCGACATCTGGTGGGAAGGCGATGGCCCACGTGCCCTGCTGCGCGCCCTCTTCCCCCGCCGGGTCTCTGAGGTCTGGCTATAGGGAACGTTGAGACTGAAGGTAATGGAAAGGATGGGAACGCGAAGACCACGAAGAAAGCGAAGAAACACGAAGGATGTGTACAGAGCAGAATGGTCTGCACCTGATGCAAACATCTGCTTCAATTCCAACCTTCGATTATTCTTCGCGTCACTTCGTTACCTTCGTGTTCTTCGCGTCTCGTCCTTTGTTAGATTGTAGGAGATACGCTTATGGCATCGCTTTTAGCGACGGATTTCGTCGTGCGCGCGCCCACGCCGGAAGATATTCCCGCCGTGCTGGAACTGCTGGCGGCATGCGACATGGCGGACGCGGGTGAGGCGCAACACCACGAGCCGGCTGACGTGCATCGCTGGTGGCGCAAAGAAGAAACCGAACTGACCTTCACGCATGATGGCCGCTTGGTCGGCTATACCTCGTTATATGACAGCGACCAGCAACACGTGAAATTTCACAGCAGCGTCTTTGTGCATCCCGACCTGCGCCAGGGCGGATTAGACGCGGCGTTGGTCGAGCGTGTGGAACAACGGACGCGCGAGATCATGCAGCAGGCATCCCCTGAGGCGCAGGTAACGCTGATGCAGGACTTCGCCAGCGGAGATCAGCAGCGGCGGGCGTTGCTGGAAAGCCGGGGATATGCCCAGGCGCGGGCATTCTGGCGCATGCGCATCGACATGGCCGCGCCGCCCCCAGCGCCGGACGTGCCGCAAGGCATCACCATTCGCACCTATCAGACCGGCCCTGACGACCGCGCGGTGTATGAAGCGGTGGAAGAAGCGTTCCAAGACCATTGGGAATATCACATGACGCCCTATGACGAATGGATGGAGCGCGTCCAGAAGCCGGACTTCGATCCCGCGCTGTGGTTCCTGGCGGTGGAAGGCAACCAGGTCGCCGGTGTGACGCTCTGCACCAACGAGCCGGACAAAGGTTGGATCAACAAGGTGGCGGTGCGGCGACCATGGCGCAAGCGCGGCGTGGCGATGGCGCTGCTGCGCTGGGCATTCGGCGCGTTTTGGGAGCGCGGCGTGCGGCGGGTGGAACTGGGCGTGGACGCGCAGAGCCTCACCAACGCCCAGATGTTATATCAGCGCGCCGGCATGCGCCCTGCGGCGGAATGGAGCATCTATCGCAAGGTGCTGCGCGAGGGAACGACCAGCGAGGATATGACCTAGAGCAACTTGCGCTGGCATTGGCCCAGCCGGCGGTTAATGATGATTGAGCACATGACGCGGGCAACTCGTGGCGCGGACGCCCGGCGCGTAATGATGGTGGGGCCAATAACGTGGACGGCGCACGGTAAGGACGCCTGGCGGGTAAACCCGCTAGGCTGCGATCACGAAGCCTGTCTGCGCAGGCTGGGTCTGCTCCCCTGTGATCGTGTTTTGGGAGCGTTCCGTTTGGGGCAATGCGATCACCGCCCGTGCGCTGCCCAGGCTCCGCAGAGAGCCTTTGCGACCGAAGCCTAGCGGCTTGAGCCGCCGGGCGCTCATGCCATTTGTAAAAACCCATAAACCTGCCTCTGGGCGTTCCGCCGCGATGGAGGAGTAGGGTTGTGCGTGCCTGCCACCGTCGCCTGCGAGGGCCGTTTCTCAGTAAGCCCGGACATCAGCCCGGAGGGCGTCTTTTTCGAGCCAGGGACATCTTGTCCCTGGCGGCTTACCGAGCGCTATACACGCTACATGGTAAAGCATCTTTAGCCCCCGGCTCACTATCACACTTCCATCGCGGGGGGCGCGTCGTGGCCGGAATGGTGCATGTCCTTCCGGCGCACCAGCACCAGCGCGGCCACTGCACCGACGGCCAGCAGCACGGCGGCGATGCGGAAGATGGTGATGGTCGCATCGATGAAGCTTTCCTGCACAATTGCCTGCACCTGCGGGAACAGCGGATTTTGCGCGAACTGCGCCGCCTGGCCGGTGGGATGCTTCAAGCCCGTGCTGCCGACGAAGGTTCCCGCCTGCTGCAAGCTGGTGATGATGCCGTTGAGGATCGCGCTCTGCTGCTGCGCTGGCGCACCGGGAATGGTCAGTTGCGAGATCTTGTCGTGCACGGTCGTGTTATATTGGTTGGTCAAAATTGCGCCGAGTAGGGCGATGCCAAACGCCGTGCCGAGCTGGCGGCAGATGCCGCTGATGCCCGACGCCATGCCCGCGCGGTCGCGGTGAACTGTGTTGACGGCGACGGTGGAAATCTGCGGGCTGACCATGCCGGCGGCGATGCCGCCCAGGATGAAGGCCGGCAGCAGCACCAACCAATCCGTCTGGGTGTCGCTGGGGGCGATGCGCGTCATCAGCAGCACGCCGACGGTGGCGATGATCATGCCGACGGTCATGATGGCTTTCGCGCCCACCTTATCGGCCAGCGCACTGGCCAGCGGTGCGCTCACCAGCACCAGCGCGCTCAGCGGCAGCACGCGCAAGCCGGCATCCAGCGCCGAAAAGCCCAGGTAATTTTGCAGATAGAGCGCCAGGAAGAAGAACAGCGAGAACAGCCCGCCGCTCAACGCGAAGCCGACGATGGCTGAGCCGGTGAAACTGGGATTCTTGAACAGGCGCGGGTCCACCATCGGATATTTCAGCAGCAATTCGCCGATGACGAAGACGATCAGCGCCGCCGCCGCCACGCCAAACAGCGTGAGGATGTAGGGCGAGGTCCAGCCCTTGTCGCTGTCATTGCCCTGGATCAACGCCAGCACCAGGCAGAAGAGGCTGATGGTGAGCGTGACCAGACCAAAGATATCCACCGTGCGGGGGGTGGAAGCGTCACGCGACTCGCGCACGGCCCACGCCGTCAGCGCGATGCCGGCGATCCCGACCGGCACGTTGAGAAAGAAGATTGACTGCCAGTTGACTTTTTCCACCAGCACACCGCCGATGACCGGACCGATGGCGGTTGCCAGGCCGGTGACGCCGCCATAGATGCCGATGGCGATGCCGCGCTCGCGTCCCTGGAAGGTGGCGGCGATGATCGCCAGCGCCAGCGGCAGCATGATCGAGCCGCCGATGCCCTGGAACGCCCGCGCGCCGATCAGCACGTTGATGTGCGACACGCCGGGGATGGTGATGCTGCCCGCCAGCGCGCAGCCCAGCGAGCCGAGCGAAAACAGGCCCAGGCCCACCATAAACAGGCGCTTGCGCCCAAAGATGTCGCCCAACCGGCCTGCCGTCACCAGCAAGACCGCCAGCACCAGCGTATACGCGTTGATGACCCATTGCAGATCCGCGAAGGAGGCTTGCAGGTCGTTGCCAATGGTCGGCAGCGCGACATTGACGATGGTGACATCCAGCAGCGCCATGAACAGGCCGAAACTGGTAGCGCTCAACGCCCACCAGCGGCGCGGATCCGGCGTCGCCCGCTGGGCCGGCTGCGCCGCGCCCGTCGAGGCAATTTCGCCCAGAAGGGTCTGTGCCATTCTTTTGCCCTTGCTCCTCGAAATGACTTAGTAATACTCAATCATTTGATTGACTTTCATACTATACCATGCCCGTGCAAGAGATGTCCATCCCAGCTTTCTGGGATGGACGGCGACACCTGCCACCACTATTGTTTTCTATCGGCGTCTCTGTCTTGCGCAGTTGAACGCTTGAAAACCGAGAAAGGAATAGTGTATATATGTTCACCCAACATTTGACACTCTGCCTGGGCGAAAGCCGCAGCAGATGCTTCCTCGCCGGTCAGCCTTGCGGGCTGACGGGTCGCGGATTCTGGCTCACGCCAGCAACATGCCGTGTGTCAGCACGGACTACGCTTGCCCGCCGAAACGGGTGACGATACCTGATGGCCTCGCACGGCACCATCTGGGCCAGCTTGCCCGTTCTGCGCCTGCTGAGGATTTGCGTGCTGCCCACGTTATCCCGATGGCCCACATACCCACACTGCGAGCAGGCATAGTGCCTGCCGGTGGGTTTGTTGCGCGTGCCACAGATGGGGCAAGTCTTGCTGGTATACGCTTCGTTGATCAGTTCCACGGCGAT
>JAJPKG010000177.1 GCA_021323815.1 Pseudomonadota bacterium | reverse complement strand
TGGCGCTTGCCGGCCTCAAACGGCTGCGCAGATCATCCGTCGTGACCGAGATTTTGCCGTTCGATTCCATCTTGCCCGCCCCAGGCCAGGGCGCGCTGGGGCTTGAGATTCGCGCCGACGACGGCTGGGCGCGCGATCTCATCGCGCCGTTGGATGATCCCGCTACCCATGCTGCTGTCTCCGCCGAGCGCGCGTTCTTGCGCAGCCTGGGCGGCGGCTGCCAGGCTCCCATCGCCGCGCTGGGCCGCGTGCAGAGAGGATCGCTCTGGCTGACCGGCATGCTGGCCCAGCCCGACGGCACGCTCTGCCGCCGCAGCCTCACCGGCACGCCCGAACAAGCGGAAATGCTGGGACTGTACCTCGCTGAGGAGATGAGGACGAGACACGAAAGCCGCGAAGAATGCGAAGGGCGCGAAGGATTACGAAAGAAGATTCCTTCGTAAGTCCAGTGGCTCATCTCCGGAGTCATTCTTCAAAAAAAACTTCGCGCATTTCGTTCCTTTCGCGTTCTTCGCGTCTCGTCCATTTTAATAACCAAAGGAAGTTAAACCATGCAGTATCGCACATTGGGCCAGAGCGGCATCACCACTTCCGTCATCGGCTTTGGCCTGTGGACGGTCAGCACCGATTGGTGGGAATCCGGCCCTGATGCCGGCATTCGCCTGCTGCAAGACGCCTTCGCCAGGGGCATCACCTTCTTTGACACGGCGGATACCTATGGCAACGGGCGCGGCGAGGAGATGCTGGCGCAAGCACTGGGCGATCACCGAGATGAGATCACCATCGGCACCAAGTTCGGCTATGACATCATCAACAGCGCAGCCAAACGCGACGGGCATAGCGAGTTGCCGCACGATTGGTCGCCGCAATATGTGCGCGCTGCCTGTGAGGCTAGCCTGCGCCGCCTGAACACCGACCGCATCGACTATTATCAGCTCCACAACCCGCGCATGGACGCCATCACGGATGATGCGCTGTGGGCGACACTGGACGATCTGCGGCGCGAGGGCAAGATTCGCGCCGTCGGCGTGGCGCTTGGCCCCGCGCTGAAACCGGATCGCCAGATCGAAGAAGGCATTCAGGCGATCGTGCGGCACGGCGCGCACCCGCACATCATCTGCAACCTGCTTGAGCCGGTGCTGGGCGACGCCATCTTCCCGGTGGCACGCGAGCACGGCGTGGGCTGCGTCATTCGCGTGCCGCACTCTTCCGGCTTGTTGGAAGGCCATTATACGGCAGAAACCACCTTCCCGCCGAACGATCACCGCAACCATCGCCCGCGCTCGTGGCTGATCGAGGGCGTGCAAAAGGTCGAGCAACTGCGCTTCCTGGAACGGCCAGATCGCACGCTCGGCCAGGCCGCGCTGCAATGGCTGTTGCTGGAACCCGCCGTCACCAGCATCCTGCCCAACATCTATAACGCTGAGCAACTGGCTGAATTCGCCGCCGCGCCCGACTGCCCGCCCCTGACGGCGGATGAGATCGCCCGCGTGCGCGAGTTGCTCGCCGGCAACTTCGGCATGAAACCTATCGAGGCATAGAAGCATGGACGGGAACACGAAGATAAACGAAGGATCAGAAGAGACGCGAAGCGATCGTGAAGATTCGCATTGTTTCACCTACAAAGAATCTTTCTTTCGTGTCCTTCGCTTTCTTCGTGCCTTTCGCGTCTCGTCTTAAAAGGATCAGGAAATGACAATTCAACATCAAGCGAAACCCGTGCGGCGACAGTTCGTGCGCTTCGCGTTTTACAAGGTTGATCCCGTCTGGCTGCGGCTGGATGCCGAGCAGCGCGCCGCCGACATGGAAGAATTCATCGCGGCAGTAGAACAATTTCAGGGGCGCATGCTGTTGCGCAGCTACACGCTGGTGGGCATGCGCGGCGACGCCGATTTCCTGCTGTGGCAGGTGACGGAAGATCTCACGATCCTGCGCGAGTTCGCGACAAAGCTCAACCACACGCGCCTGGCGCATTACCTGCACCTGCCGCACGCCTTCCTTTCTATGACACGCCGCTCCATCTATGAGATCCGTGACGCGGCGGGCGATGACAGCGACCGCATCACCATCGCCCCCGGCCCCTCGAAATATCTCTTCGTCTATCCCTTTGTGAAGACGCGCCCCTGGTACGCTCTGCCCAAAGAGGAGCGCCAGGCGATGATGGACGAGCACATCCGCGTGGGCCGCAAATATCCTCAGGTAAAGATCAACACGACATACTCCTATGGTCTGGACGACCAGGAATTCGTCGTCGCCTTCGAGACGGACGATCCCCCCGCCTTCCTCGATCTCGTTGCCGAACTGCGCGAGACCGAGGCCAGCCTGTATACGTTGCGCGATACCCCCATGTTCACCTGCGAGGCCATCACCCTGCGCGGCATGCTGGAAGCGGTTGGCGGCGTCGCATATGCGGAAATGGGGACGAGACGCGAGGGCCGTGAAGGAAGCGAAGATCGCCAAGCCCTGAAAAACGGTGCCCATCACCCCAACGTTGCTGTGGGGGCGCAATCTATTGCGCCCAACCCCTCGCCCGGCGATATGCTTTCCCCGCGCGATCAGCTTCCATCACAGCCCGGAGGGGTTTCTTTTTCGAGCCGGGGGGTTTCAGCCCCCGGCGGGCGCGCCACACACGAGCCTGCCCCCGGCGGGCATGCCGAGCGATCCCTTGCCTCTAGCGATCCCGCACCCGAACAATCTCCCCTCTCCATCCAACGGAATGGGGACAAGCCTTCTCCCTGGCAGCCCGTCGTCGCCCTGCGCGATCTGCCCCCCGGCACCAATAAGCTGCTGTATCTCGGTGGTGAGGCCGTAGCCATCTGGAATATCGACGGGCGGATCTACGCCGCAAATAATCGCTGCACCCACGCCAGAGGCTCGCTCTGCGAGGGCGATCTTGACGGCACCATCGTCACCTGCCCCTGGCATGGCGGCAAATTCGATCTACGCACCGGCGCGGCGGTTGGGGCTCCGGCGCGCATTCCGGTGGCGACTTACGCCACCCGTATCACCCCTGAAGGAATGGTGGAGATCAACATGAACGAACCTGCGATGTACGACGAGCCGGGAAATCTCGAAAACGGCTACACCGCGACGAATGCCCCCCATGATCATACGAGTGTTGAGGATCTCGATGCCATCGACAAAAAACTGCTGAATCTGGTGCAGTGGAGCTTCCCGCTGGTCGAGCGTCCCTTCCAGCAAATCGCCGAGACGCTCAGCGCTGAGACGGGAGAATCCCTCACCGAAGACAACGTGATGGCGCGGGTGGAGCGCCTGCGCGAGCGCACCATCATCCGCCAGCTCAGCGCCATCTTCGACACGCGCAAGCTGGGCTACAAATCATCGCTGGTGGCCGTGCATGCCTCGCCGGAGCGGCTGGACGAGGCAGCACTGATTATCAATGAGCATCCGGGCGTCTCACATAATTATCAGCGCGACAACTATTTTAACCTGTGGTTCACGTTGGCCGTGCCGCCGGAAGAGGATCTGGACGCCGTGCTGGCTGCGCTGACGCGCCGGGCGGGCGTGGAGGTGGTGCGCAAGCTGCCCACGCTGAAGATGTATAAGATTGCCGTCAAGCTGGATATGGAGCGCGACGAGCGCGAGATCACCTGCAAGGACGCCGCGCCGCGCTATGAGAAGAACCCACGCCCCCTGACCCAGCGCGACCGTGAATTGATCCGCGCTGTGCAGGAAGATCTGCCGACCCGCGCCGATTTCTTTGCCGGTGCCGCCGCCGAGGCAGGCGTGACCGTGCCGGAACTTTTCGCGTGGATGGAAGAGATGACGCGCTATGGCTATCTGCGCCGTTTCGCCGCCATCCTGCGCCATCAAGAGGCCGGTTTCACCGCCAACGGCATGATCACCTGGAAGATCCCCGAAGATCAGGTGGATGACGCCGGGTATAAAGCCGCCGCCTATCCCCAGGTGAGCCATTGCTATCGCCGCCCAGTGTATCCCGACTGGCCATATAATATGTTCAGCATGGTGCACGCCCGCTCGCGCGAGGCATGCGAAGAGATCGCTCAGCGTCTGGCGCAAGAGATCGGCACCGACGATTACATCATCCTCTATTCCACGCACGAATATAAAAAGACGCGGGTAGAATATTTCGCCCGCGCCTGGGATGCCTGGAATCTGGCGGATGGCGAAGGTCCCGCCTGGGCCGAGTTAGACGCGCGCATCGCCGCCGGGGAATTCAAGAGCGGCCCGACGACCTGGCGCGAACGGCACCAGGTGGCGCGATAGGCACCCTTCAAGCCATGTGGAAACTCTCCTCAACAGATGGGGGCGCGATTCATTGCGCTCCCCCCTTTCCAGTCATGGTTTGTATGCTACCTCCTTCCCTGCACAGTCACATCTCTCGACAGCCCGGAGGGCTTTGTTTTTCGAGCCGGGGGATTCTATCCCCCGGCGAGGATTCTATCCCCCAGCGGGGATTCTATCCCCCGGCGAGCGCACCCTATGCGATCCTCTCCCTAGCGAACCTCGTTGCCCCCTCACCCTCGCACAGCGTTGCTGAGGACGAAGATCAAGTTCGCCGGGCGCTCGGCCATGCGGCGCGTCAGGTAGGGATACCACTGCGTGCCATAGGGAACGTAGACGCGGACGTTGTAGCCGTCGCGCACCAGTTGCTCTTGCAGGTCGCGCCGGATGCCGTAAAGCATCTGGAACTCGAAGCCGTCGCGGGGAAGATCATGGTCGCGGGCGATGCGCTGCGCCTCGTGGATCAATTTTTCATCGTGCGTGGCGATAGCTGGATACACGCCTTGCAACAGCAAGGTGCGCATCAACTGGCGATAGTGCTCGTCCACATCGAATTTGTCGGGGAAGGCGACGGAGGGTGGCTCGCGATAGGCACCTTTCACCAGGCGCACGCGGATCTTATCGGCAACGAGCTGAGCCACGTCATCCGCGCTGCGATAGAGCATGGACTGGATGACCGTACCCACCACACCGCCGGGCACGTCGCACTTGCCGGCATATTCCGCGTGCAGCAAGTGCGTCAGGCGCAACGTCGGCTCGGTGTAAGCCGACCCTTCCATGTCGATGCGCACAAAGATATTGTGTCGGCAGGCGCTGTCGAGCACCCGGCGCATGTTGCGCAGGCACAAATCCTCGCCGATATCCAACCCCAGCGCGGTCAGCTTGACGGAGATGTTCGCGTCCGCGCCGGTCTGGGCGATGCGGTCAAGGATGGCGACATAGTCTGCTGCCGTTGCTTCCGCTTCGGCGGCGTTGGTGGTGTTTTCGCCCAGGTGATCCAGCGAAACCTTAATGCCGCGCCCGTTCAATTCTTGCACGACGCGCATGGCGTCATCCAGCGTCTGGCCGGCGACAAAGCGGCTGGCCATCTTTTGGCCCAGCGGGTGATCGGTGACGAAATGATGCACCACCGGCACGCCGGCAGCGGTGAGCACCATGCTCCTGAGCATCAACATAGGGCAATCGCTCCGTTGCGAGAATCGGTATGATCGCGCCGCGCCGTCGCGGCGCAGGGGAGATATCGTCATTATATCCCGAAGCATGTGGCCGGTGCAATATGACGGCCAGCGGGTAAACCTGCGCCTCTGGACTGCTCGCGCACTTGCAGTCAAACCCCAAAGAGCGTAGGATGAAAGGCAGAGATATTCGGCAAGGAGCTTTTTTGTTGTGATCACCATCGACGACGTGCGCGACGCGCAAACCTTCCTACACGGCAAGATCCACCGCACGCCGCTCTTTTCCACGCATGTCATCGGGGGCATGACACGCCCGCGCACGCAGTTGTGGCTGAAAGCGGAGAACTTGCAGAAAACGGGATCGTTCAAGCCACGCGGGGTGCTGTATAAAGTGTCGCGCCTGACACCGGAAGAACGCGAGCGCGGCGTCATGACCGTTTCCGCCGGCAACACCGCGCAGACGCTTGCCTGGGCCGCCGCGCTGGAAGGTCTTCCCTGCACGGTGGTGGTTCCCGCTGCCGCGCCACGCGCCAAAACCGACGCCGCCGCCGCCTATGGCGCGGAAGTCATTCGGCATGGGGCCAACCACGTTGAAGCGTGGGAGATGGGGCATAAGCTCATCGCCGAGCGCGGGCTGACGCTGGTGCACCCCTATGATGATGAGATGGTGATCGCCGGGCATGGCACCATCGGCTTAGAGATTCTGGAAGATCGGCCCGATGTGCAGGCAATTCTTGTCCCCATCGGCGGCGGGGCCATCTCCACCGGCGTCGCCCTGGCGGTGAAGGCGCAACGGCCCGACGTGCGGGTGATCGGCGTGGAGCCGGCGCTGGCGACCAAAATGAGCCAGGCGCTCGCCGCCGGCCACCCCGTGGAGATCCCGCCATCCACCACCATCGCGGATGGGTTGCGCGCCTCGCACGTGGGTGAGATCAACCTGGCGCTGGCGCAGCACTATCTGGATGCCGTCGTGCAGGTTTCCGACGATGCCATTGCGGACGCCGTGTCGCTGGTGTTGCAGCGCGCGAAGCTGATGGTGGAACCTTCCGGCGCGGCGACCGTCGGCGCGCTGCTGGAAGGCGTGGTGGCTCTGCCGGAAAACGCCGTCACCGTCGCCGTGCTCAGTGGAGGGAATGCCGACCCCGCCAAGCTGTGCGAGATTTTGACGCGAAGTGAGGCTCACGGCTCGTGAGGGCGCTGCTTCATGAAGGCATGATGCCCAGGGAACGTGCTATACTTTAGCGGAATCTTATCTCTCATGAATGAGGCAACAGGTTGTCGCTGACATCCATCCTGGGCCGGTTGACGGCCCTCGACGGCGTGCGCGCGGTGGTCGTCACCGGGCGCGAAGGACTGGTCATCGCTCAAACCGACCTGCCCCTGCCAGATGCTGAGGCGCTGGCGGCGTATGGCGCGGCGGTGCTGAGCGCGGCGGAAGCGCTGGGGGCCGAAACGCGCCGCCCGCCACTGGTGGGCATCATCATCGAATATGGCGACGCGCTGATCAGCGTGGACGCGCTGGGCGATTTTGCGGCAACCGTCACCCGGCTGGACGCCGCCGCCACGCTGGTGCCGTTGCGCGTGACGCTGCGCCAGGTGCGCGGCGAATTGCTGGCGGCGCTGGACGCGATGTAGAGGCTGAAACCACGATGCACAACGATTCCACTACCAATCCCGGCGCGTATGCCGCGTCGGGGGTCGATATCGACGCCCTGAACCGCGCCAAACGGCTCATCGGCGAATCGGTGCGCAGCACGCGCCGCCCCGAAGTGCTGGCGGATGTGGGCGCTTTCGGCGGCCTCTTCGCGCTCGGTCCGCTCGGCCTGCGCGATCCGGTGCTGGTCAGCTCCATCGACGGCGTCGGCACCAAGCTCAAAGTCGCGTTCGCCTTGAACCGGCACGACACCATCGGCGCGGATCTCGTCGCCCATTGCGTGAACGACATTCTCACCACCGGCGCGACCCCCCTGCTGTTCCTGGACTACATCGGCCTGGCGGATCTATCGCCGGAGACCATCGCCCTGGTGGTGGCCGGCGTGGCTGCCGGTTGCCGCGCGGCGGGCTGCGCCCTCATCGGCGGCGAAACGGCCCAGATGCCCGGCTTCTATCCCCCCGGCGAATATGATCTCGCCGGCACCATCATCGGGATTGTGGAGCGCGACCGCATTGTCACCGGCAAGAACATCATGGTCGGCGACGCCGTCATCGGCTTGCCTTCCGCCGGGCTGCACACCAACGGCTATTCATTGGCCCGCGTGGTTTTCGCCAACGACGACTGGTTCTCGCCCGTGCCGGAACTGGGGATGAGCATCGGCGAGGCGTTGCTGCTGCCGCACCTATCCTATCTCGCTCCCCTGCGGCGCGTGCTGGACGATCCCGCCTTGGGGCAGGCTGTGACGGGGATGGCACACATCACCGGCGGCGGGCTGCTGGAAAATATCCCGCGCGTGCTGCCCCCCGGCTTCGGCGTGGATCTGGATGCCGCGACGTGGGAGATCCCGCCGATCTTCACCTTCTTGCAAGCGCGTGGCCATGTGGACTGGCGCGAGATGCAGCGCGTCTTTAATCTGGGCATCGGCTATGTGCTCATGGCCCGCGCTGAGGAAGCGACAAGCGTGGTGGCGGCACTGAATGAGCAAGGTGCTGGTGCCCGCGTCATCGGCACGGTGGTGGCGCGCGGCGAAGGCGAAGCGGTGCGCGTGGAGGGCCTGCCGGTATGAGCGATTTGCCCCGCATCGGCGTCCTGGTGTCTGGGCGCGGCTCGAATCTGGCCGCGCTGATCGCCGCCACGGAAAACGGCACACTGCCCGCGCAGATCGCGCTGGTCATCTCCAGCAAACCAAACGTACCTGCGCTGGAGATCGCGGCCAATGCGGGCATTCCCACCCAGGTCATGCGCCCGCGCGATTTCGCCTCGCGCCACGAGGAAGGTGAGGCCATCATCGCCGCCATGCGATCTGCTCAGGTGGAATTGCTGGTGCTGGCCGGTTACGCGCGCCTGGTCGATCCCTGCGTGATCGAAGCCTATCGCTGGAAGATCATCAACATCCATCCCTCGCTGTTGCCAGCCTTCGCGGGGAGCATGGCACCGGGACCGCAAGCGGCGGCGCTGGCGGCGGGGGTAAAATTTTCCGGCTGCACCACGCACTTCGTGACGGAAGACACCGACGCGGGACCGATCATCGACCAGGCGGTGGTGCCGGTGCACGATGATGACACGGTGGAAACGCTGGCAGATCGCATCCTGCGCGCCGAGCATCAGTTGTTGCCGGCCTCGGTAGCAGCCGTGCTTGCCGGCGAGGTGCAGATCATCGATGGGCGGCGCACCGTGCGCAGGAGCAGCGTGCATGCGGGCGATTGACGATCCCACCCCGGCCTATCTGGACGTGCTGCGGCTGCTGCGCCACTGGGGACCACTGCCCGAAAGCGACATCAGCCGCATGCTGCCGCAGTGGATGCTGGTGATCAACGACTTCCGCGAGATGGAAGAGCACGGCTACGTCGATCTCACCTTCGCCGGAGACGAATATGTGGTTGCGCCTTCCCTGTTGGGACAACTGTTCTTAGAGCAAGAGGATACGGCGCAGTAGACATTTGCTGTTTTTTTCTCAAGAGAAAAGCGATATCTCTTTTCTCCAATGGAGAGCCTGTTTCAGGTTCACAGAAACGGTAGGTGTAGCTGACACATTGAAAATAGGGTGAGCTACAGTCAATTGGATCAAAATACCTGCCAGAGGCTCGAAATTGCTTCTGGCGGGTGTTATGATAGAGGCTGCTTCATGTATCGCAGACCTAGCGCACGCGGCGCTTGAAGATTCCCAGCAGCATCTTGACTTCGGTTTTGCCCCAGCTGGTGGGGATGAGGCTCACCATTTCATAACCCTGCGCGCTGAGGTTGTTGAGAATGTTTTGCATCCCTTCCACTTCCTGGCCGTTGGGCAGGCTCACCACCCAATCGCTATAGGGCGCGTCCATCGTCCCGTAATAGCGCCGCTCGACGTTCAGCGCCAGGTGTTCCCAGGTTTCCATGCGTTTATGTCCCTTCCCCGCGCCCGGCGGGCGTGAAACTGCTGGTATAGATGCTGAGGATCTGGCCCGGATCAGGCGCGGTCAGCACCACGATCGCGCTGAGCCATTTGACCCACTCGAAGCCGCGTCGCCCAGGCGCGACCAACCGCACCGGCGCGCCGTGTTCATGGGTGAGCGCCTCATCGCCCACATGCGTCGCCAGTAAGGCTGAGCGCGCTTCATCCAAGGGCAGGCTCCAGCGATAGCCGGTGACGGAAACGAAGCTGACATAGCGCGCGCCACTGGTCAGCCCCGCGCGGTCCAAAATGGTGCCCACGCGCAGGCCGCGCCAGCGTTGCGTGCTAAAAAATCCGCCGGTGCAGTCCAGCGTGGCCGTCACTTCGTCGCTGCCGGCAACATCGCCATAGGCGAGATCCAGCGGCGTTCGCACCGCGCCGGAAACGCGCGCGTGCCACACATCATACGCTATCGGACGCGGATGGTCGCTCACCCAACTGGATGTGGGGAAAGCATTGCCACCAAAACTGCCGGCTTCATACGATCCAGTGAAGCGACGCGCGGCCCCCGGCAGGCGCAGCAGATGTTCCCCAGCCTGCTGCACGGGCCACAACGCCATGCCACCCAGCGCGAAAGCCCCTGCTCGCAGCAGATTGCGCCGCCCGGCGAGATCGCGCCGCCGCAATGGCTTGGCGCGAGCGACCATATGCAGCGAGATCGCCAGCGTTACTGCCAACCCCAGTCCGATATGCCACGCCAGCAAGGTATATCCCGCCGGGGCGAGCGACGCGCCCAACGCCCAGCCGAGGCCGGCCAGCAACGCGAGCACGGCCAGCAGCGTCGCCGCCAGGCCGAAGACGGTGCGCTTCTCCCAGCGTTTAGGGTGTGCCAGGCGCGGCCACACGCGGCGCAGCTTTTCCCACAACACCAGGCCCAGCCACAAGCCAAACATCCCATGCAGGGCAAAGACAAACCATTCCCTGGTTTCGCCGCTGATCAGGCTGAGAATGCCCGTCGCCAGCGCCAGGCCCGCCGCCGCTGCCAGGGTCCAATCCACCAGGCGCGGTGACATCAGTGCACCGCCTTTCATGGTGCGGCGATGATCTCGATGCCGCTGATCTTCGGATGATTTTGCGAGCCGTCAGTAAACAGGATGGTGATCTGCCCGTTGGCATCTGCGGTCGTCATGAACTCTTTCACGATGGCAACATCCGGCCCGCCGGCCTCTGCGACGATGTCAAACTCGTGCAGCACCGGCTGCCCATTGATGGCGACGTTGAAAAGGCGCTGCCCAGGCTGCTTGAAATAGATCTCGGCAAAGTGCAGGCGCACGCGATATTGCGCGCCCGCCGTCAGATTGGGGATGGTGTAGGTGAAGCTGTCGCCCCAGCGCTCGCTCTGATAGACCTTTTCCGGCGCAGGATCGATCACGTTGCTGCGGTCGATGTGATCATGGGTTGTGTCGGTGTTGCCGCCGCTGACATCGGTATCGGCAACGAAATTGCCCGCGCCCGGCCCGCCGGCGGCGATGGCAATCCCCGGCGCGACGGCGACGGGCGAGGGACTGGGCGCGGCGGTCGCTGTCGGCTGCGGTGCCGTTGTGGCAGCGGTGCCGACCGGCGCAGGGTGCCCGGTAATGGTGGTGCCGTTGCCTCCGCTGGAAGCGAAATAGGCATAGACAATGAAGGATAGGAACCCGACGGCGATCAGCGCGCCCGCGATGATGAACAGCAGCGTGCGCGTGTCATTGGGCTGGTCGATGGGCGGGCGTGGAATCCCCCCAGCCACCGGCCAGGGCGCGGCGTCGCGGTCCAACTGGCGCATGTGGTTCGGCAGCAAGGGTTGGCTGCTGATGGTTGAAGAACTGCTGAAGGTGGTGTTGCCGTCACCAAAGATCTCGTTCAGCGGCTCCGGATCGGCCAGCGCGCCGGTCGGCACGGAACTGACGGGCGGAGTCGCCGCGCCAAAGCGCGACACCAACCCCTCGCCGGGGAACACGCTGCCGGGTAAGGCCACCTCCGGCGGGCGCGGGGGGGCGATGTCGTCATAAGGCGAAGAAGGGAAATTGGCGACGGCCCCCAACGTGTCTGCGGGCGGCATGAGCGGCGCTGAGGGATGGTCCCGGCGCGCGGGCATGGCGCGCAACTGCGCCGTCACGTGCGCGACCGTGCCGCGCTGCCACACCAGAAACGCGATGCCCGCGCCAAGCAACAACAGCAGCGAGATCGCCAGCAACGCGCCCCAGTTGATGCCGGAATGACTCGCCGCTGTGGGGGATGGCCGGGGTTTGGGCGCGGGAACGGGTGCACCGATGATGGAGCTCACTTCCGCCGAGCGGGCGCTTTCGGCACCGCCTGGGCCGACCGCCGTCACCTGATAATAATATCTGACACCCTTGTTGACGTGGGTGTTGACGAAAAAGAGCGAGGTGATATTGCCGGCATACGGCGTGGTGCCTTCGCCGTGACTGCGCGTGCCGCGATAGACGCGATAGCTCACCGCCTGCGGCACGGCATCCCAGGCGACGGTGATGCCACCATGTGCCAGTTGCGCGCTCACATGCTGCGGCGCTCCCGGCGCGGCGAACAGCAGGACGAATCCCAGGCTCAACAGGCACAAACGGCGCATGGCAATCAGCCCCCTCAAGGTCACATGCAAGGTTCGGCGCTATCGTACCACACGACCATGCATCACGCCAGGCACATGCGACTTATGGCACACCCGTTTCTTGATCTCAGGAGAACTAACCACCATTGCCATTGGCATTCCCCTTGCCCGGCGTGCCGGAAGGCGTGGGCGTGCCATGATGCCCATTGCCATTCCCATTGCCGGGCGGATTGGGAGTGTGTGCCGGCTCCGGCGTGGGACGCGCTCCACTGCGGTTGTGTGGCGAGCCGGCGGTGAAACCATAGGCGGCAGCGGTGCCATCGGGATTTTGCACGCCGATAACATGGCTTCCTGGTGAGAGATCATTCGCCGGAAGCTTGAGAATGAGATGATCGGGCGCAAAAGCCTGCACCTGGCCGAGGGGGGCATTATCCAGCAGCACCAGAGCGCCGGAAGCGAAGTGCGCGCCGCTGATAGTGATGATTGCCTGCCCACTGCCGGTAAAGATGACGTTGACGCTGCTGATCGCCGGCACCACTGCCCCTGTCGCGCCAAGCTGGGTGGTGAGAGCCACACG
>JAJPKG010000242.1 GCA_021323815.1 Pseudomonadota bacterium | reverse complement strand
TGACCTGACGCACGTAATGCGATCCCCCGTCGAATTCACCGAACTCGGTGGCGATCACCGGCGCGCGCAGGCTCAGATTCAAGAAAGCGCGCCGCCAGTCTGCCTGCTGCTTATTGCTGTAATCATAGGGATGGGTCGCATACACGATGTTGCTGCCGGTGAGCGCGTAGCCGCTGGTGATGCCTGAAAGATCGTACGCATAGACCAGACCGCCGGCCACCACCAGATGCCCCGGCGCGACATCATTGATCAGCGTCACCAATGGCTGCATGCCCGGCGTCTGATAGGTGCCGTGATCGGTATTGACGGTGCCGCCGTCGCGCCAGATCTGCCACGACACATCATGCGGCTCGCTGAACAGCTCGAAAATGACGCGGGGATCGTGGGCATAGTGCTGGGCGAGATCGCGCCAGAAGGGGATGGCGTTCATATCGGGCATCTGATATTGCACGCCGCCATGCTCGATCTCACCGGGAATGGGAAAGGGCGCTTCGCGCTGCAAGACCAGCATCACATAAAGATGGGCCTGTTCGGCATTGGCGATGGCATCAGCGACGGTGGCGCGATAGTCGGGGCACACGTTTTGCAGATTCAGCCAATAGGCCGAGGAAAGAGTGAGGCGCACCGCGTTCATGCCCCACGAGCGCATCGCCTGGAAATCCGCCAGGGTATAATGCCCGTCGCCGTGACAATCGAATTCCAGGCCGTAGCGGCTGGCACCGATCAGGGTGACGCTGTTTCCTGCACCGTCCACAATATGCGCGCCGCGCACGTGCAGCGCCACCGGGTCCGCAATCTGCTTATTGATGGCGGCAGCAGTGACGGAACAAAGGACAGCGCTGAGCAGCACGAAGATGCCAACGACATTCCATGACGACGCCTTCAGTGATGATCGGTTGAATCGCATAGCCTCACCCTGCTTCCCCACTCCGTGCGCGATAGCGCTCCCCAGCTATTTCCTAGTATAGCAGATCTCACCGGCGAAACGACATGGCATGGGAAAGGTTGCTCATCAGCCGGCCAGATCGCCGGGGACAAGATATCCCCGGTCCCGTTGCGGTACGGGAACCCTACCCGAAACAGTCGCCTTCCCGACGATATCCGGGGTACATGCTCAAACGGCATTATTCGCTGGCTGAGCCGCTCATGAACGCAACGGAAGAGACGCTCATCTCAGGCGAGTGCATGCGCGGCTGCCTGGCGGCGAAGGTGACGCGCCTGGCGATCCAGTAATTCACAAACGTGCCGATGATCAGCGTGATGAACTGCGCCAGCAACGGCAGATGCACCAGCGTGTTCAGCGCTGTGAAAAACGCCAGATTCAAAGCCGTGCTGAAGGCGATGGCGCTGTGAAATTTCCCGAAACGCTTCAGCCAGCCGGTGCTTTCTACGTCGCGCCAGGTGATTATGCTGTTGAGCGCGAAGTTGCCGATGATGCTGCCCTCGGTGCCGATGCCCCACGCGAGCCAGAGCGGCAGGTGTGCCCGCAGCGCCACGCCCAGCAGTGCCAGATTCACCAGCGCTGTGACGAAACCGACAAAGCAAAACTTCCAGAAGCGCGCGGCAGCCGGCACCGCATATGCCAGCCGGACGAACTGTGGCAGCAGCGTCAGGCTTTGCCGCGCCTGAGCCGGCAAGCTTGCCCCCGCCCCGGTCTTTTGCTGGAGCGTCAGCACCGCTTTCCACTCGCAGCGCAGCAAGATCTCCAGCAAGACGCCAGGGCCGGTCTGGCAGAGGGTGATGCCGTTCAGCAGCGCGCGACGCGCCACGAAGTGCTCGCCAAATGGATCGGCCACGCGCCGCAGTCGCTCAGGAAAGGCAACTTTTGCCAGCAGCCGCATCCCCAGGCGCAGCGCGTAGCCGGTGGTGCTTTCCCCGGCGGCGCGGCGCGAGGACGCGATAGCGATATCGGCCCCTTTGGCTTGTGCTGCCGCGAGCAGCAGGCGCAAACCGGCGCATGACGGAGACCGCTCCACGCTGATGACGGTGAGATACCCGCCCCGCGCCACGCGGATCGCCTGGGTGATGCCGCATGTGCCTCTCTGGGCCGAGGGCAGCACGCGAACGACGAACTGCCCCTGCGACCAGCGGCGCAAGGAACGCACCTGCGCGCCGGTCATCGTCCCATCACCCGCAATGAGGATCTCCGTCGCCGTCCCAGCGAAGGCGCGGCGCAAGCGGGTCAGGAGCGCCGCCGGAACAGTCCGGCGGCGGGCAACGGGCATGATGATGCTCAACGCGGGCGGCATGGTGTTGGCAGTCATGGCTCCCATTCCTTATTTACAGGTCTAGAGGGCCGTCACGGTGCAACGCAGCCAGAGGGCGGAACCCGTCACGCCGGTGCCGATATGCTGGGTGGTCAGGCCAACCAACGTCGGCAGGAAGTGCGGATCAAACTCGCCGATGGTCAGCATGTGAATGCCGTCCACGGTGGCATAGCCGTAATAGTGGAAGGGCAGGTGAACGATCTGCAGGGTGATCGCGCCGCCTGCTGTGGCGGTGACGGCCACCGGCTGCGACTGCGTGACCACTCCGTTTTGCACCATGCGCATCACGAACTGCATCTGTCCCTTCACGCGCTGCACCGCAACCACCAGATAGTTGCGCCCGTCGTGATACGCCACCAGATCGGCCTCATCCCCATCGCTCTTGGGCGTAAAGATCAGGGTCGCCTGCAAGCTGAAATCGGCGGGCGGCGCGGCCAGCGTCAGGAAGTTATGCTGATCGATGCCGCCGGATTGCACGTCCATGTGCAGCCCATCTTTGGTGAACTGCGCGCCCTGCGCATCCTGGCCGACCCACGACCAGGGCTGAGGCTGCTGGCCGGTGGTGAAGTCGGCATATGCCGGCAGATTGCCGGGCAAGCCATAGATGTAGATGTGGCCGTCGATGGTGGGGACATAGATCGAGCCGTTGGCAATGGTTGGCGAGCCAAAGATGGCGGCGGAAGTCTGTTGCTGGAACAGCACGCGCCCGTCAGCCATCGAGACCACCATGAAATTGCCGGCGAAATCGCCGTTGTGCAACTTCTGCGACAGGCCCACCGCCAGCAGGCCATTCGCGCCCGCCAGCGCGTTGAGCGGATAGCCCCCCGTGAAGGGCGTCACCCAGCGGAACGCGCCGGTTGTGGGATCGATGGCATAGATGGCGCTGTTGTAATAATGCTTGTCATAGTCGATGTGCGCCGACATGAAATATGCCGTATGGCCGTCGAAGACGCCGGAACTGATATCCGCCTCGCCGTGTTCGGGGCCTTCGCCGCCGTTGCCCAGCTTATCCATCCATTGCAGCGCCAACCCGTTCGCCGTCACGCGCACGGCATACAGTTCGCCGTTCTTGTTGTGGCACAGCGCGCCGGGGTTGCCGCCACCGACATCCGGCACGCGCATGCACGACGCGCCGAAATCATAATCGCCCTCCACGCTGCCATACGGCGGATGATAGACGCCGCCTGCCGGCTCACCCATATCAGAGGCGCGCACGGCAACGATGCTGTCGCTCTCGCCAGCGTCGAGATTCGGGTTCGTGGTGTTATACCCGTTGCCCGTGCCAAACACCACCATGCCATCAGCGATGGAGATCTTGCTCCACACGCTGTCACCGATCTCGTTGGTGGTGTCGGTCCAATGGCGCGCGACGATCTTGCCCGTTTTGGGATCCATCTTCACGACCGAGGCGCGCACCAGCGGGCAATCACCATAAGACGCGATGCCCATGTAGACCGCGCCGTCGTAATAGCTTGGCGAACTCCACAGAAAGCCGCCATCCGCCGTCGAGGTCAACGGCGTCTTCCAGAGAATCTTGCCGGTGGTTGCCGAGAGCGCGTAAAAATTGCCGTCGCCGCCGCCGACATACACCACGCCGTTGTGCACCAACGCGGCAGAGGTGACGCCCGCGAATTGCGGGTAGCACTGCGGATCGCTGGGATGCGTCACGCCCAGGTAGGTGTGCCACAGCACGTTCGAGGTCACAGCATCGACGGCATATTCATAGCCGTTCCAACTGCCGAAATAGAGCGTGCTGCCGACGACGATCACCTGCGTGGCGATGGCGTCTTTATAGGGCGCGGTGGTGCCGATATCGACATCCCCCACCAGCGCCAGTTGCGCGATATTTTCCGGCGACAGCGTGTGCTCCTTCGCGTTATAGGACGAATTGGACGGCCCCATCAGATATTCCGGCCAGTCCGCGCCGCCGACATAAGGGCGCTGCGCCTGATACACGGCTTTGGTTGTGAATTGCGCTTGCTTTGTGAACAGAACGGTTCCGGCGATGACCGCCACCGTCAGGACTAATGTGCCAACCACCAGAAAAAGGCTGGGTTTGACGTTCATTCGCATTTTCATAGCAGGTTAATTCCTTTGGATGTGCCAGAGTGATTGAGAGACATTGATTCATGCGAGCCGGCGGTTAATGCTGCCCAGCGGGCGCGCTGATGCGATCAGCTCGCTCAACGCGCATACGCTCTATGCACGTGCTTGATATCTCGCACCACTGCCGCTTGCCGCCCCGCGGGCGCGTGCGGCACAGTGCTCGTTGTGGGCACGTTAAAGAGCGGGATGGTGCCGCAGAGGCGATAGGCGTTGGCGTCGGGATCGATGGTGATGAGGCGCGTGGGCAGCGGCGGCAGCCCGCGCTTGTGATAGAGCACCGCGCCGCTGTGATAGTCGATGGCCACCACCTCATATTGCGCGTTGAAAGCTTCGCTGTGCACGTCGATGGCTTGCGAGACCTGATCGCCGGAAGCAACGATGATCCAGTTCACGATGGAGGCCGGATCGCGTAGCGCCTGCTGCCACTTTGCCCCTGACCCTTGATAGATGACGTTGCTCAGCGTGATCTCCGGCACCGCGCGGAAATCGGTTGCAGTGTTATACGTGTCATCCAGAATGTAGCCGGTGTCATAGTGGCGGCGCAGATAGTCGGGGATGACCGAATAGGGATTGCACGACAGCCCTACCTGGCCGTCTTGCAGGGTGACGATGCCTCCTTGCGCGATCAAGAAGGATTGCGCAAGGATAAGCGCCAGCAAGCCGATCTTGCCCCAGGGCCAGCGCATCACCAGCGCGGCGGCATAGAGTGCCACCGGCAGCACCACACCCGCGCCATAGCGGTCATTGAACCACACGTCGTTCACCGCAGGGCTGGCCGCGCCCGGCGCGAACATGATGGCCTGACCGCCGAACATGGCCGCGATGTAAAACGGGAATGGCACCAGAAAGGCCAGCGAGGCCAGCATCTCCGGCGAAAGCTTGCTGCGGAAGATGAAGGCGATCAGCCCGGCCAG
>JAJPKG010000252.1 GCA_021323815.1 Pseudomonadota bacterium | reverse complement strand
TTGCTCGCTATCACGCTGCGCGATGGCCAGCGCGCCCAGCCCCAACAGGGCATCCGCCTCGCCAAGCTCATATTCCAGGCTGGTGGAACGGCGCAGCGCGTTGGCGAAAAGCGTGCCAGCCTCGTCATAGCGCCGCCGGACAATCTCGGCGCGGCCCAGCGCAATCTGCGTGTCGATGATGCCGAAGCCGTCGCGCGCTTCCTGATAGATATGCTGCGCCTGTTCCAGCGCCAGCGCCGCGCGGTCGGCGTCCCCGCGCTGGCGATACGCCTCGCCCATGCCGCGCAACGTGTCGGCGTGCAGGTAGAGATCCTTTACCATCGTCGCCAGCTCCCCGGCGCGGGTATACGTGGCGAGGGCGGCATCGAACTGGCCGCGCTGGCGCTCGATATGCCCCAGCGCCAACAACGTTGCGGCCTGCCCGCGCAGATCTTTGGCTGCCTCAAAGAGGCGAAGCGCTTTATCATACAGATTGCGGGCGCGGTCCAGATTATTCGTCGCCCGATAGATGTGGCCCAGTGCCAGCGTCGCGTTCGCCTCGCGCAAGGTCGCCCCGCTCTCGGCGAACAAGGAGATGGCTTTTTCATAGCTGGCGATGGCTTGTTCCGGTGCGCCGCTCTGGCGCTGCACCTCGGCCAGTTCCGCCCGCGCCTGGCCCTCGCGTTCGGGGTCATTCGCCTGGTGAAAGAGTGATTCCGCCAGCAGCAGCGCTTCCGCCGCTTCTTCCAGCCGCCCGTCGCGAGCGGCATTCGTGCCGGCTTCCAGCCGTTCCCCAGCCTTTGCCTGTATATCTTGCATCACGCGCCTGTCTTTCTTGGGAGTAGGTCAAGCATATGAGAATGCTGAGTTGGTCTGCATTGCTGCTATCAATAGCATACGACATCGAGACTATCAGGGGATGCAATGTATCGGCAACAAACGAAATCGCAGAGGCTTGCGGGTGGCAGACCTGCCGGGGATGAGATTCTTTCACCTTGAGATGCCCCCTCCCCATTAAAGCCGGGGAGGGGGCAAAAGCTGGCTGCGCAGGATGCTATTCGCCCTTCACCCGGCGATGCGCAACCTCCATCGCCTCATGCGGGCGCTTCACCGGATTCGGCTTGCGGGTGGGCGTGCTTGCCCCGGCGGAAGCCAGCGCCACCGAGTCGAGCGTGGCGGAGCCGAGTTTCGCGCTGTTGTGCGAAGTGATCGCCACCCCCACCAGCAGCGCGCCACTCATGCTCGCCAGCGTCCGGCTGGAATTGGGGATGAGCGTCCAGGTCGCGCCATCAGGCGAGGTATAGGCCGTGAACGTGGTGCCGACCCGCACGATCCGCAAATAGACCGGCAGCGTGCCGCCCGCCACCGCCGTCGCCTGGGTCGCGCCGCCACCGGCTTTGCTGCGATATTGCACCGCATAGCCGTTGCCCGGCGTCACATAAACGGCGTAATAGGGCGCGTTGTTGGCAGTGGAAAGGCGGAACATCAGCCCCGCTTTCGCCCACGAACTGGTGTTGGCCTGCGCCGTGAAATGCGCGCTGAGCGTGTTATCGCCCGGCGAGGATTGATAGACGTAGTGGAACTGATCGGCGGTGCCGAAGATATCCGTGCCGCCACCGGTGACGGTCCACACGCCGTTGCTGATATTCTGGCCCCCGGCGATGGCGGGGTTGCCCACATCGGCGCAGGTCCAGCCGGTCGGGCAGGTGACAGGCGTGGGCGTGGTCAGGCTGACGTTATCGAACGTGGCCGACCCCATCGCCGCCACTTGGTGCGATGTAACCGCCATCCCCAGCAGGAACGGCCCGCTGATGCCGATGGTCATGGTCGCGTTTGGCACCGGCGTCCACGTGGTGCCGTCCGGCGACGTATACGCCGTGAAGACATTGCCCGCGCGGCTGATCTTGAACCATGCGGGTACCGTTCCGCTGAGCGTCGCCGCCTGGCCGGTGTAAGCTCCTTGCGTCACGCGATATTGCACCGCAATGCCGCTGCCCGGCGTCATATAGATGGCGTAGAAGGGCGAGGCGGGGTCCGTCGTCTGACGAAACATCAGCCCCGCTTTGGCATTCTGGTCGGTGTTGGCCTGGGCCGTGATATGCCCGATCAGCGATGCATCGCCGGGGACGGACTGATAGACGTAATGGAACTGATCGCTGGTCGCCCAGATGTCGGTGCCGTTGCCCTGGATCGTCCAGACGCCGTTGGCGAGGCTCTGGCTGCCGGTCATGGGGGGTTGGCCGATGTCGGCGCAGGTCCAGCCGGTGGGGCAGACAACGGGCGGCGGCGCGGTGAGGCTGACGTTGTCGAACGTGGCTCCGCCGGTGAGGGTGCCGCTGTGCGCCGTCACCGCCATGCCCGCCAGCGCGGCGTTGTTCATGGCGATGGTCATGGTTGAGCCGGGAACGAGCGTCCAGGTTGTGCCATCGGCAGAGGTATACGCCGAGAAGGTGTTGCCGGCGCGCACCAGCTTGAAATAGCGCGGAGTCGTTCCGGCAAGCGTCGCCGCCTGGCCCGCGTTCGCCCCATACGTCGCGCGATATTGCACCGCGATGCCGTTGCCCGGTGTCATATAGATGGCGTAATAGGGCGACGAAGGATCGACCGTCTGGCGATACATCAGGCCGGCTTTAGCGTTGACATCGCTGTTGACCTGACTGACCACGCGGGCGCTGAAGCTGCCGTCGCCGTTCTGCTGCTGCCATACATAGTGAAATTGATCCGACGTGCCCCAGATGTCGGTGCCGCCCGCCGTGATGGTCCACGTGCCGTTGTTGAGCGTGTTGCCGCCCGTCACGGCAGGTTCGCCGATGTCGGCGCAGTTCCATCCGCTGGGGCAACCGGAAATCAGCACGGTTTTGTCAAACGTCACCGTGCCGAGCGGGCTGGTGTTGTGCGACGTCACGGCGATGCCGGCCAGGGCGTTCGCCGGCATGGTGATGGTGATGCTGGAATTCGCCACCGCCGTCCACACGCTGCCATCCGAAGAAGTATACGCCGTGAAGACGTTGCCGGCGCGACCAACTTTGACATAGACCGGCGTGGTGGCGCTGGGGATGGTCGTCGCCTGGCCGGCAAATTGCCCCAGCGCGGTGCGATATTGGATGACGATGCCATGTCCCGGCGTGACGAACATCCCATAATACGCCGCGCTGGGATCGCTGCTGGCGCGGATCATCACGCCGGCTTTGGCGTAGTCGTTGCTGTTCGACTGACTGGTGACGAGCGCGCTGAAGCTGCCGTCGCCGGGCAAGGTCTGCCAGATGTAGCGGAACTGATCAGCGGTGGCATAGATATCCGCGCCGCCAGCGATGACCGTCCAGACGGTGCCGTTCTGCGATTGGCTGCCGGCGGGATGCGGATTGCCGATGTCGGCGCAATTCCACCCCGCCGGGCAGACGGTGGGGGCGGGCGGCGCGCTCTGCGCAAGATTCACGCTGTCGATGGTGGCTGCGCTACTTGATGTGGCATTGCGCGAGGTCACGGCCAGGCCGGCCAGCATGCCGCCGCTGGTGTTCAGCACCACGCTGGAACCAGGCAGATACGTCCAGTTCGTGCCGTCGGGCGAGGTCCACGCGGTGAAGGTGTTGCCGGAACGTTCGATTTGCAGATAGGCCGGAACGGTGCCGGAATTGAAGTTTTCCTGCACGCGCATGCCCTCGCTGGTGCGCCACGACACGTCGATGCCGTTGCCCGGCGTCAGGAACATGGCATAATACGCGGCGGCGGGGTCGGTGCTCTGGCGCAACATCACGCCCGCTTTGGCATAGCCGTTGGTGTTGGTCTGCGCCGTCACCCGCGCGCTCAGCGTGGCGTCGCCCGCAACCGCCTGCCACACAAAGTGGAACTGATCGCGATAGCCGTTGATGTCCGCGCCCCCGCCCTTGACGCTCCACACGCCGTTGTTCAGCGATTGATCGCCAATGGTCAAGGGATTGCCGATATCCTGGCAGTTCCAGCCCGGCGGGCAAGGCGAGGGCGAGGGCGGCGTCGCGGGAGGCGTGCCGGGCGCGCCGGTGCTGACCGAGGCGAAGCTTGCCGCGCCGTTGGCGTCTGCCAGCCCACCCAGCACGGTTGCGGGCAGCATGAGAATCGTCGTGCCGCCTGGAATGAGCGTATAGTTCGTGCCATCCGTGGAAGTCGCGGCCTGGAAGGTATCGCCCATGCGCAGGATTTTGAGATACACGGGCAGCGCGCTCGCCACCTGATTCAGGGTGGTGACAACACCGCCGAACTGGGAGCGATATTCCACCACGAGATTCGCGCCGTTGCGCAACAGCGCATAGAAGGGCGCGCCGGGATCATTCGACTGGCGCAGCATCACGCCCGCCTGGCCACTGGCGCTGGCGAGTTGCCCCACCACCTGCACGTCGCCGGTCACCGATTGCGCGTCCAGCCGGAAGGCATCCGTGCCGGGGTTCGCGCCCACGCCTGCGCCGCTGCTGGCCAGATTCCACGAGCCGTTGCTCTGCGTTTCCGTGCCGCCGCTGGAGTTGATATCCTGGCAAATCCACCCCGACGCGCAGTTGACATCCGCTGGCGGGGTGATGGGATTGCCCAGCGCCAGAGCATAGACGTTGCCATCCACCGAGCCGGTGTAGATGGCCCCGTGCGAGACGCTGGCGGCAGCATAGATCGGCCCGCCGGTGGTATAGCTATAGAGGCGCTGGCCGTTCGCCGCGTTCAGCACTTCGATGGTGTTGCCGGGTTCGTCGATGACCAACCCGTTCACCGTCGTTACTGCGGGTACCACCGGCCCCTGCGCGCCATGCTCCCACAAGATGTTCCCATTGGCGTCCAGCGCGCGCACCGCGCCGGGATATCCCACGCCGTTGATGGTGGTGTTGCCCCCCGCGACATAGATGGTGCCATTCATCACCGAGACGGTGGAAATGCTGCCGTCGCCGCAGGTGGGACACGCACCGCCGATGGAGATCTGCTGTCGCCACACCGGTCCGGCGGCCAGGTTCGTGCGGTCAAAGCCATACAGATAGCCGTCTTTGTTCGATGCCACCACCCAGTGATGCCCGTTGGCATCGTCGAACAACACCGGCGTCGCGCCCCAATCAGAATCCACCACCGCGTCGGCATCGGGCAGATCCCAATACGATTTCACCGTGAGGGTGCCGGCATCGATGGCGATGATCGCCTGGGCATAGATCTGCGTTGTCTGGTTCTTCGTGCCGGTGGTGACATAGATGGTGTTGGTGGTCGGGTCCACCGACGGGGTGGTCCAGATGCCGCCGCCAACCTGGCCGGTCGGCACCAGATTCAGCGTGTTGACGACACTGTGGCTGGTGAGATCCACCTGCATCAGCTTACCCTGCGCCAGGGGATTATCACAATTGCTGGCGAGGCCGATATAAGCATAGCCGTTATAGATGAGCGGGCTGGACCAGTTATAATAGCCGCCGCTCTGGCTGTTGTCACCGGTGAAGACCTTCCACAGCACCGCGCCCGTGCCGGCATCCAGGGCATACCAATACGAGTCGCCGCCGCCGACATAGACGATGCCGTTGAGCACGGTCGCCGCCGAGGTGATGCCAATGGTGGAGGGAGCGCACAAAGGGGTAGTCGTCTGCCCCAAAAAGGTCTTCCAGATCAATGCGCCGGTAGAAGCATTCAACGCGTACATATAGCCGTCCCACGAGCCGACATAGACGGTGTTGCCCACCACCGTCGGCTCTGCCGCGATGCCGCCCCCGGTTTTATAGGACCACAATTTGGTCAGCGTGGGGGCGTTGGCGGTGGTGAAAAAGCTCTCGGCGCTTTTTCCGGTGCGCTGGTTGTCGTGCATGAAAGTGGGCCAGTCATCGGTGTTGCTGGTGGGCAGGTTGACGCGAGGGGAGCGATACCCTGCGCCATAGGCCACATTGCTGAGCGTGAGCAGCGGCGTTGCCAGCATCAGCGCCAGGGTGACGACCACGCGCCACCGGGAAGATCTGTGAAGCATCCTTCTTCGCCTCGTCCGTTGGGGATTTTCCGGGCGCGCGAAGGCAGTCCGTGCTGGGCGCGCCATCTCACCTCCCAGCATAGGGGAAATGCGGCGCGGCGCATCGGGGCGAAGGTCACGAGGTCACGGGCGAATGGGGCAAACCATCTCGGTCACTCATGGAATCGAAAGAAGCAGTGGATTGACACTCCGCATAGCCGGAAGGCGTGCCCCGCGAAGCACAGATCACCCGATCTCCCCGTCGCGCACGTTCAGCCAACGGGCGCTCGCCGCGAAGGCGCGGGGAATCGACTCTGGTTCGGCGGTGGTGAGGATGACCTGGCTGATCTCGCCCACGCTTTCCAGCAGCGCGGCGCGGCGGGTGGGGTCCAGCTCGCTCAGCACGTCATCCAGCACCAGAATGGGCTGGTCGCCGGTCTCGATCTCGATGGCTTCCAGTTCTGCCAGCTTCAGCGCCAGCGCGGCACCGCGCTGCTGCCCCCGCGAGCCATACACCGCCAGATTCACCGGACCTTCCATGAAGGCCAGGTCGTCGCGGTGCGGTCCCAGCAGGTTCACTCCCTGCGCGATCTCGCGTCGTCGCAGGCTCGCCAGCTTTTCCGTGAACGCCGCGACCGCAGTGGCTGGCGGCAGTTCGGCATCGACGGCGTAGGACGGCTGATATTCCAAGCGCAGGCCACGCCCACCCAGCTTCAGCGCCACCTGATCCGCCGTCGGCATGCAGCGCGTAACCAGCCCGGCGCGCTCGATGATGATCGGCACCGCCAGCGCCGCCAGTTGCCCGTCCCAATAGTCCAATGCGCGCGGATCGTCCTGGTTGTCGCGGATGCGGCGCAACAGGGCGCTACGCTGGGTGAGCACGCGCTGATAGTGGCTGAGCGCGCGGCAATAACTGCGGCTGATCTGGCACAGCGTCACATCCATGAAATGCCGCCGCCCAGAAGGCGAGCCGATGACCAGATCGAGATCCGCCGGCTCGAAGAGCACCACCGTCACCAACCCCACGCAGTCGATGGCCCGCCGTGCCGCGCCGTTCACCTTGATGCGCTTGCCCGCCGCCACACGCGAAGGCGGTGCCGGGGGCATCGGTGGCAGCCCTGCCCCCATGCCTCCCACCTCGTCACGGGAACCCTGCTCCCCAGCCCACAGCCCGGCGGCGCTGGCGAGGGGATCTTCCGCAGAGGGCGGCGCGCTGATGATGATCTCCAACCGCAGGGTGCCATCCACGCGGGCGATATCGCTGGCGATGCGCGCGAAATGTCCGGCTGATCCCCAGCGCACCAGCTCGCGGTCTGTTCCGGCGCGAAACGAGCGCATCGTTGCCAGCATGCGGATGGCCTCGCACAGATTCGACTTGCCCTGCGCGTTGTCGCCTGCCACGATGAACCGCCCCGCGCCCAGCGACAACCGCAGCGCCTCGTAATTGCGAAAATCCGTCAGATCCAACGATTCCAGATACACAGGGCGAAACATCCTTTGGGAAGCATTGTGCTTCCAGTATATCTTTTCTGCGCGGAACCATGCTGGATGGCAGGGTTTCACGCCGGAAATAGCAGTGTAACCTGACGCCGGATGGCAGGCACGCCGTCTCGGCCAGCCAGGACGGCACCGCCCAGGTCTGGCAGCCCTAGCCGCCTGTGTCTTTCCGCATCGCCCATCGCCCTTTCAACACGATCGCATATTGCGGGCGAAAGCCGACCGATTCATAAAGCCGCAGGGCGGGCGAGCGCGTGCTTTCGGTCTCGATGATTACCCGCTCGGCTCCCAGCGCGGCGAAGCGGCGCAGCATCTCGCTGAGCAAGGCTCGCCCGATGCCCCGGCCATGATATCCCGGCGCGACGCCCACCGGCTCAACTTGGCCCTGGCGATGCGCCGCGTCGAACCAGCCCAGGCAAAAGCCAACCAGCGCGCCATCCTCAGTCTCAGCCACCAGATCGATTTCCGGCAGGTGATGCGGCGCTCGCAGCGTGCGCTCGCGCCAATCCTGGGTCATGGACTCGCTCTCGAACGCCGCGCGATGCAGCGCGACATAGGCCGCCACCTCGCGCTCGCCGACCAGTGGGCGAATGGTGATGCCCTGCGGCGCACTCACCACCGGCAGCGCCTCACCAAGCGGATGATGCAGTTGCACATACTGATAATCCTCATCCAGCGTGAAGCCATGCGCGACCAACAGATCGCCTCGCTCTGTATCATCTTCCCGATATTCCGCCCAATAGGGTAGGGGACGGCCCCGCGCCGCGTCCATCGCGCGGAAACGCGGCAATGCCCAGGTGAAAATCGCGTTTTCAATCTCGCCGCGTTGTGGACTGGGCAGCGTGAAAAAATCCAGCACCGCCCAGTAGCGTTGCCAGGCGGCGAATCCCGCAATCTGGCCGGCGTCATCCAGCCACAGCCGCGCATTTTCGCCGGTCTGCATCGGCGGCGAACTGAGGCGATAGGGCAGATCGATGACATGGCGAGCATTCGCGGGCAGCGCATCCAACGCGGACGCGATCAGCGGCCAATCGGGTTCACCCATGAACGGGCGTTCGGTGATGAACATATGCAGTATTCCTTTCTTTCGCTTTGATCCGCCCCAGCAGGGGGAAGATCGGTGACAGCAGCACCGCAACGGAGATCAGAGCCGCCCGCAGCGAGCGGTTGCCGATGGCTCCCACGCCGGGACCGCCGGCAATCTGTCCACCGGCATTGATCAGACCACGCAGCGAAATGACCGTCGCGCGCACCTCAGGGGCAACAGCGCGAGCGAAACGCGCATCATACAGCGGCTGATTCAGCTTGCGCGCGCCATCCACCAGCCAATAAGCGAACAGTGCGACGGCGAGATTGCCCGACAGCGCGAAAACAACCGCGCCGGCGACTCGCGCCACGTGCAGCGCCAGCAACACCGGCACGCCCGTCCAGCCTGAGGTACGTTCGATGCGCCGTACCGCCATCTGGCTCAACACAATGCCAATGATGCTGCTGCCCATCGTCGCCAGACCGA
>JAJPKG010000179.1 GCA_021323815.1 Pseudomonadota bacterium | reverse complement strand
GTCGAACCGCTTAAAGTTCCCGAATGGCGCGCCTTCACCAACCCCACCACCACGTCCCAAGATGATGATTTTCGCCTCAAGCAAGTGGAGATTCCGGCACGCTATCGCGCGGTGTTCGAGCGCGTTGTGCTGGTGGAACGTCTGTGCGAGGTGCGCGCCCTGGTAGGCTTCAGCCGGCTGATTTCGCTGGGCGAGGCTGTTGCCCTTGGTGGCGGCATTGATATGATGGCTCCCCTCGCGCGCAAAGCCACCACCTGGGTACCCGCCACCGAAGTTCACGGCGAGGGCATCTTCCTACAATTCAATGAAGCGCTGATCGCGCATTGGGAAGCATATGTTGAAGCGATCAGCGAGCGCAACCGCGAGTTCTCTCTGGCGCATCAGGTGTGGTGTGATAACCGCCACATCCCCATCTGGCGCATTCCGTATCCCCGCCTGCGCTACATCTTGCTGCACTCTTTCGCCCACGTCTTGATGCGCCAGTTTGCGCTGGAAAGTGGCTATACCACCGCGAGCCTCAGCGAACGGATCTATTCGCTCGCCCCCACTGATGAGCATGGTCCAATGGCTGGCATCCTCATCTCCACTTCGGCAAATGACAGTGAGGGGACCCTCGGTGGGTTAGTGCATCTCGGCATGCCCGGCGAACTCGAACGCCATTTCGACGCCGCGCTCGAATCGCTCATCTGGTGCTCGTCCGATCCCTTGTGCGCCGAGCATATCCCTGATCCCAACGGACTGGCAGTCCATGGCGCGGCCTGCCATGCCTGCCTCTTTGCGCCAGAGACCGCCTGCGAGCGCGGCAACCGCTTTCTTGATCGCACGTTGCTCATGCCCACATTGCATATTGACGCCTTAGCGTTCTTTCCTTTTGCCCTTGCATCCGAAACAGAAGAACAGGCAGAGTAGCGTCAAGTTCCTCTTGAGCCTAAAGCGCGAAATGGTGTCTCGAAATAAGCGCCTTTCGCCCATTTAATTGGTGTTAATACAGCTGGATGACCTTGGGGATAAACGACGAAATACGTGTCCCGTTTGGTTGTTGGATCACCTCCGATAATCATAAGAATCGGCTCTGGACAGGCATACTGTGGGTTTTGAGCTATAGAGTCCGGAAGTTTCTGGAGAATGCAAGCATAGGGGCAATAAAAATGAGCTTGTCGTCGTCGGTAGATTGAAGGGTATACCCAAACCTTCATTCCGAAAGCGAGAACAAGCTATGCATCAGATTCAGCTTACGGTAGACCGCGAGTAATTACAAGGTCTGCTCACCCATGATGAGGCGTTACGCCAGTTGCTAGAAACGTTGCTCAATCAGGTGCTACAAGCCGAAGTCACCGAGCATCTGCATGCCCAGCCCTACGAGCGAAGCGAAGAGCGCCAAGGGCATCGCAATGGCAGCAAACCCCATCCTCATCGACCGCCGCGCCCGGCTGGACCCCGCCACACTCGACTGCCCCGTCATCCACGATCTGCGCGAGCTGTTGGAGCTGTTGGGCATTCACGTTAATGAATGAATAGAAATAGGCGGCAATCTCGCGCAGTACATCCTGAGAAACGCTCGCTTGAATCTCGTTCCAGTGCGCGAACGCCGACCCAGCAGCTTTCGATGTAACGCTAAAGAGCATTTTTGTAGGATGGCAGTTAACTTGGATTATATCCTAATGCTTGTGCTTTTGTGATTGCCTCATATGCTTCTGAATCGCGCCCTACTTCTTTCAAGCAGATTGCTAGTCCTACCCAGAGGTTTGGGTTATTTGGATTCAGTTCCACCGCTCGTTCACATGCATCAAGCGCTTCCTCTGTTCTTCCTAGTTTCCAAAGTGCATAACCCATTGTGCTAAGAGCGCCGACATTATCTTCATCGTAACTCAATGCTTCTTCGCATGCGTCTACGGCCTCTTCATACCATCCTAACTCATTTAATACATCTCCTTTATTTGCCCATCCGACAGCATTTTGCGGTTCATACGTTAATGCTTTCTCAGATGTCTCTAGTGCCTCTTCATAGCGCTTCAGCTCTTTCAAGGCCAGTCCTTTATTATTCCACGCAAATGCTGAGGTCGGATCTAATCTCAAGGCTTCTTCGTATGCCGCGACCGCCTCCTCATACATTTCTAGATGTAATAATGCCAATCCTTTGTCGCTCCAATTGGCAAAACTTTCAGGATCTAAAACAGTCGCCATATCATAAGCCACTAAAGCCTCCTTATAATTTTGCATATTTATAAGGGCAACCCCTTTATTGCGCCATATGGTCGCGTTCTGAGAGTCTAATGATATAGCGCGGTCGTACATTTGCAAAGCCTCTCTATTACGTTTTAATTGTGCTAAACAGTGACCTAGATCATTCCATGCCGCTGCCGAACTTTGATCTATACTAATCGAACGTCGAAAGCTAACCATTCCATCGCTGTATCTTTTCAACTCTACTTGACAAACGCCTAAGTTGAACCAAGCATCAAATGATTCGGGGTTCGTTTCAGTACATCGCTCAAATACTTGAAGAGCCTGCTCGTATTTTTCCTGAAGCAGCAGTATTTTACCATATAGTATCTTCGCTTCGTTGTCGCCTAAATCTGCTGAACTTTCTGTTTGCTCATTTTCTGTTTCTTCAGTGCTTAAACCAAGCGTGTCCAGTGTTTTGTTAATTGCCAATTCAAATGGCAAAGCCTTGCATTTTGCAGCCTCAATCCGCTTGAAGTCCTCTATGAATAACCAAAGATCATCTTCATTTATATCTTGTGCTACTACCGGAAGTATGATTCGCTCAGGTTCACGTTTATATCTAGAATATGCCCATTTCGCTTCATCTCTTACCCATTGTGATGTGAGCGCTGCCGGGGAAAGAATTACAATATAGATCGGTCGTCTTTTTAGCTCTCTCTCAACCTCATCAAGGATGATTCCAGAACCCAAATTGTGTTCATCATACCATACATCGGCACTTGCATTTCGAAGCGCACTAACGAGTTAGCGGCAAAATATATTATCTTGATGGCTGTGACTGATAAAAATACGTGAATTACTCATGTGTAGTGTTCCTTTCAATTAAAAAGGAAAGCATTAGAAACTAAAGTGTTCTAATGCAAAGACCGACGTTCTTTACCTTGCCACCATTTGTCTTTGTAGCAAGAAAAGAAGCTTATGTGTATGTCCTCTTCGGCTATACTATAATGCTAGGTGCCACATGTTGTCAAGACGGAAAAACAGAGCGAGATAGAACTATTTTTATCCTCTTCTCTTTATGTAAGATATCATGATTCTTAGTGACTGTAAGGATGAAATTATGATCGATTTGGCAGAAAAGCGAAATGGTATTAATGAGAATCGATGGCCGCATGTTAAGCATGTCGTCTTACTTGCTGAAAAGGTCGCCCCGATTTTGAGTGAGGTGAGAAAGATTACTTACGGGCTGCTGCCTAAATATGTCACGCTCACTCGTTTATGAAGGCGCACTTTTTGACTGAATGGTCCCCAGGCGGGCGCTTTTCCGTTCTATGCTATGCTAAAATAAGGACTACGTGCTACGTAGCCGTTTCTCGCCTCGCGTCGAGCGTTATAGAGATATACCGGTTCAGCGAAAAGCCCTTGCACCGCATCTCAAGTCCACTGAAGGAGTCGTTGCTTGAAGATTCTTGGCCGGATGGCCGTTTTTCCCATGCTGCCCGAACGCCTGGCGCGCCTGAATGCCCTGGCGTATAACCTGTGGTGGACCTGGAATCCCCAGGCGCAGGCGTTGTTTCGCGCCATCGATCAGCGCGTGTGGGAGGCCACCAATCACAATGCCATCCGCACCTTGTCGGAAGCGCCGCAGGAACGTTTGCAGACGCTGGCACAGGATGCTGATTTCATCGCCGCCTATGACGCCATCATGGCCGCCTTCGATGCATACATGGCGGGGCACGCGCAGACGTGGTATGAGCAAGCACACGATCACGCGCTGCCTGGCCCGATAGCGTATTTCTCGGCGGAATTTGGGCTGCACGAATCGTTGCCGATCTATTCCGGCGGCCTGGGCATTTTGGCCGGCGACCACAACAAAGAGGCCAGCGACCTGGGCTTGCCCTTCGTCGGCGTCGGCTTCTTGTATCCGCAAGGCTATTTCCGCCAGCGCATCACCCGCACCGGCGAGCAAGAGGCCATCTATGATCGCCTGAACTTCGCCGATTTGCCGGCGGAGGTCGCGCGCGATCCGCAGGGCAACGAAGCCAAGATCAGCGTCGAACTGAACGGGCGGCGCGTGTGGGCGCGCATCTGGAAATTCCAGATCGGGCGCAACCCGCTCTTCCTGATGGACACCGACGTCGAGGAAAACGATCCCAACGACCGCGTGCTGTCGGCGCGGCTCTATGGCGGCGACCACGACATGCGCATCATGCAGGAAGTGGTGCTGGGCATTGGCGGCGTGCGAGCTTTGCGTGCGCTGGGCATCACCCCCTCGGTGTGGCACATGAACGAAGGGCATGCCGCCTTCCTGGGGCTGGAGCGCATCCGCGAGCTGGTAGAAGAACAGGGCCTGAGCTTCGCCCAGGCGCGCGAGATCGTCGCTAGCAACAGCGTGTTCACCACCCACACCCCCGTTCCCGCCGGCAACGACGCCTTTGCCTTCGACCGCATGGAAAGGCATTTCGCCCATTACTGGCCGCGCCTGGGCATCTCTAAAGACGAATTCCTCAATTTCGCCCGGCAAGATCAAGCCGGAGGGCCGCGTTTTTCCATGACCGTGCTGGCGCTGAAAACGTCCTCGAAGCGCAACGGCGTCTCGGCGTTGCACGGCGCGGTTTCGCGCGGGATGTGGCAGTTCCTCTGGCCGGAACTGGATCCCGATCAGGTGCCGATCACCAGCATCACCAACGGCGTGCACACCCCCACCTGGGTCGCGCCAAGCCTGGCGGATCTCTACACCACATATCTCGGCGCGGGATGGATGGAGCATGTGGACGACCCCGCCACATGGGCCAACATCGACGCCATCCCTGATGATGAACTCTGGGCGGCGCATCATCAGTTGAAGCACGACCTGATCGCCTACGCGCGCCAGCGCATCCGCCAACGCGACGAGCGGCTGGGTGAGGGCGCGAGCCTGCTGCCCGGCGGGCGCGAATTGCTGAATCCCGATGCACTGACCATCGGTTTCGCGCGCCGCTTCGCCACCTATAAGCGCGCCACGTTGCTCTTCCGCGACCGCGAGCGCCTGGTGCGGCTGCTCAACATCGCCGGCAAGCCGGTGCAAATCATCTTTGCCGGCAAGGCGCACCCGGCAGACGAACCCGGCAAGGCCCTCATCCGGCAGATCGAGCATTTCACCCGCGAGCCGGATTTCGCCGGCAAAGTTGTCTTGCTGGAAGAGTATGACATGGATATGGCGCGGCATCTGGTCGCCGGCTGCGACCTGTGGCTGAACACCCCCATTCGCCCGCACGAGGCCAGCGGCACCAGCGGCCAAAAAGCCTCGCTCAACGGCCTGCCGAATTGCAGCATTATGGACGGCTGGTGGGCGGAAGGGTTCAACGGCCACAACGGCTGGGCCATCGGCGAGGAGCACGACTATGCCAGCGCCGACATCCAGAACGACGCCGATGCCGACTCGCTCTATACCGTGCTGGAACGCCAGATCATTCCCACGTTCTTCGACCGCGCGCCCGACAGCCTGCCGCATGCTTGGATCAAGATCATGAAAGAAGCCATCCGCACGGTCGCGCCGCAGTTCAGCATGCGCCGCATGGTGAAAGACTACGTCGAAGATCTCTATCTGCCCGCTGCGCAGTTGGGGCAGGCCATCGCCGCCGACCACTATGCGCTGGCCCGCGAATTGGCGGCATGGAAAGAGCACGTGCGCGCCGCGTGGCCGGACGTGCAGATTGAGGCTCAGGGGCCACACGACGGTCAATTGGCCGTGCATGAGGCGATGGAGATCTCCGCAACGGTGCGCCTGGGCAGCCTGACGCCGCAAGATATTGCGGTGGAGATGGTGTGGGGCAATGACGACAACGGGCGCGTCGCCAATCCCGCCGTGCAAGCCCTGGAATTGCGCGAAACGCTCGCGGACGGTCGCCTGCGCTATCACACGCGCTTCGCCCCGTGCCGCAATGGCGCGCTGATCTATGGCGTGCGCGTGCGCCCCAACCATCCCGCGTTGCCGGACCCCAATGAACTCGGCCTGGCGACCTGGGCAGAGCAATGAGTGCGGGGCGTTGCAGCGGGCAAGAGGTGCTTTTGTGCATCCCACGCCCGCCCCGCCTCGCTATTGCGTCGTAACTTCAATGCTGGTGGCCGCGAATTCCACGAAGCCGTTTTCCTGCGCGACAATGGGCAGGCGACCGTTCCATACATAGGGCTGCAACTCACTCGCCAAAGTAAACGTCACCTGAAACGTGCCGTCAGCGCCGATTTGGGCCGTGAGCGGCGAGGTCGCCACCGGCGTGCTGGGTTGCGGCTGTGGCGTCGCGGCGGTTCCCGGCGTCTGCATCAGCGGCATGATTTGCGGCTGACCCGTGGGGGATTTGTCGAAAACACCGAACGTGACCGTGCGCCCTGCCAGATGCCAGCAGGTGCCAATCAAGGTTATGCTGGAATGCCCCATAATTGCCAGACCACCGGTATTGCCGGAATTGAGCGATGTGACCGTATACGAGAGCGATGGCGAGGGCGGGCAATTGGCGAGCGACGGCGCTTCAGAGACGATGGCGGTGACGGTCTGTTCCGCCGGTGTGACCGCGCTGGAACCGCCGAACAGGCTGCACCCACCCAGCAAAAGAACACCGCTGAGGATGGGAATGAGAATCCACCGGAAATTGACGCTATCGTGATGAACGCTCCGCATGCGGGGCATCTCCTTACCTGCATAATCTGACGCTGTCTAGTATAATGTGTTCTGCTTCACCAGAAAACCCCACTAGGATCATCGCCCACAATCTCGCGTCATTCCCCCGCGCGCAGCCAGGCGGCGGCATCCAGGGCATAATAGGTGATAATGAGGTCGGCTCCGGCGCGGGCGATGCCGGTGAGCGCTTCCAGCGTGGCGCGGCGCTCGTCCAGCCAACCGCGCTCGGCGGCAGCCTTGAGCATGGCATATTCCCCGCTGACGTGATAAGCCGCCAGAGGCAGCGAAACGCGCTCGCGCACCCGTGCCAGCACGTCCAGATAGAGCGTCGCCGGCTTGACCATGATAATATCCGCGCCCTCGGCGATATCCAGTTCCACCTCGCGCAGCGCCTCGCGCCCATTGGCGGGGTCCATCTGATAGCTGCGCCGGTCGCCTTCCTGCGGGGCGGATTCCGCCGCCTCGCGGAAGGGACCATAAAACGCCGAGGCATATTTCGCGGAATAGGCCATGATGGCGGTATCAGTGAAGCCTGCTTCGTCCAGCGCCGAACGGATCGCGCCGACGCGGCCATCCATCATATCCGAGGGGGCGACGACATCCGCGCCGGCTTCGGCATGCGAAAGCGCGGTGCGGGCCAGCAGTGGCAGCGTGGCATCATTCGCCACCGTCACCCCGTTGGGGCCGGACTGCAAGACGCCGCAATGCCCATGACTGGTATATTCGCACAGGCACACGTCGGTCATCACGACCAGTTCCGGCACAGCATCCTTCATGGCGCGGATCGCCTGCTGCACGCCGCCCTCCGCGCGCCAGCCGCTGCTGCCTTGCGCATCCTTCGTTTCCGGCAGGCCAAAGAGCAGCACCGCGCTCACGCCCGCTTGCGCCACGCGCTCAGCTTGCTGCGCCATCGCATGTACCGGCCACTGAAACTGCCCCGGCATGGCGCTGATGGGGCGCGGCTCGCGCAGCCGCTCATCCACGAACAGCGGGTAAATGAACTGATCGGCGCGCAACGTGTGCTCGCGCACCATGCGACGCAAGGACGCGCTGCGGCGCAGGCGACGTGGTCGGGCGACAGGGAATGACGGGTTAATGGGCTGGCTGGTCACGATGGATGGTCCTTTCGGCGGCTGGGGATTCAATCGTTTCTGCGTCAGACTCGCCGAGGCTCAGGCGCAGGTACAGTTCGCGGTGGCGCTCAACAAAACCAAGCGATTCATAGAGGCGCAAAGCAGGCGTATTGCCTTCCCACACGTGCAGATCCAGCGCGCGCACGCCCAGTTCCGGCGCGAGATGAATGACGTGTTCGAGGATGGCGCGGGCAACGCCGTGCTGCCGCCATGCTGGATGCACCACCACGCGTTTGATGTAGCCGATCTCTGAAGGTTCAGACGCCGGCGCGAGCAGCAATTCCACCTTGCCGATGACGCGAAATGGCAAATCCGTCGGCACGCCGGAGCGCAACTCGGCCAGGTAGATCAGGTTGCGCTCGTGGATGGAAGGATCAACCGAGCCGAAATAATTCATCATGGTCTTGCTGAGATTGCGGTGCGGCGAGGAGCCGAACGTGTCAAGCCATTCGATGGCGGCGACATCCAGTTCGGTTGCCAGACGGATGACAAACGGCACGGCGGTTTCTGCATCGTCGCGCTGGTGTGTTTGCGGCAAATCGCTCATTTAACCGGCTTCGTGGGCAAGCGCAGCACGCTGACGAAGGCGACGATGCCGGCGGCGATGTACAGCAGCCCCAGCGCGAACCGATCTCCCCCGACGCCATCGATCATCTGATAGATGCCATACCCGCTCAAGCCCAGACCGAGCAGGATCAGCATGATTATGCTCTGGGTGCTTTTCGACATGCCCCATCTCCTCGCCGCGCGGCGCAAAAATTCATCTCTCATGGCATTATAGCACAGCGCAGGCGAGCCGGTAGGGGTGAAGTTATGTGCGTTCCGGCGGCGGATTGTCGCGACGTTCCAGGCGCTCGACGCGCATCATCAGTTCGTTATGACGCTCGGCCTGGGCCGCAAAACCATCACGCATCTCCTGCCGGATGGTTTCCATCTCCCGCCGTGTCGAGGCAAAGCCGTCACGCATCGTTTGCGCCAGCGAGACCAGACTTTGGCCTTGTTGATCCAATCGCTCGTCCTGTTTATCCAGGCGTTGCAAAATCAACAAGATTTGTTGCTGTGTGGTGTTCGCTTGCTGCTTTAAGGCCAAAATAAGCTTCATCACATCCGTCGCAAAGCCGTTGAAGGTGTCCATCATCGTCTGCTGAAACGCGGCGATCTCAGCGATCTGACCGCGTATCGTTTCGATATCGCGCTGCATCACGCGAGCGACATAGGTGAGACCTTCAGTGCGCGCTTCGATATACATGGTCAATTGCCCATAGAGGCGTTCCCAAATCTCTTGCCAGTTCTCAGGTTGTTGGGAACTTGCCGCCATCACAACACCTCCCGTCGCGCGCGTGCTCAATCAGATGCTCGCAGTATATCATACCATGCTTCATGAGACGCAGACATGTTCGGTAAGGTGCTTCATCTCACCTCAATCACTCCTGCCGTGCCGGGCGCGCCTGCATCATCGTCTCCCGGACCTTTGGGGCCACCGCGACGGGCTTTCGCGCTCCATGCGTCGATGCGGACGCCGACGAAGCCGGTGGCGCGCAGATGACCGGGTTCCGGCGCAGCGTAATGCTCGCCAACCGCGCGACCGGGGAAATAGCGGCTGATCATCCGAACGAGGACTGCTTCTTTTTCCGCGTCATCCACAATCCCCACGCCATGTCCATAGCACACCACGCTGCGGTAATTCACCGAGTGGTTTGTCGCCGTGCGGGAATAGACCAAGCCGTCCAGCAGCGTAACGGTGATGCAGACCGGAATGCCCGTCGCCAATTCTTTCAAAGTTCCGCTCGCCACCGCGCCATGCAGATAGAGGGTTTCCGGTGCGCTATCGTCATACTGATAGGTGAAAGGTATGACCGTCGGCTGCCCGTCACGCACATAACCGACATGCGCGACCTGCCCGGCGCGCAAAATCTCCGCCGCCTCTTCCGGCACGGCGCGGTCCGCGTGGCGGCGAATGGGAATGATCTGCATAGCTATTGCTCCTCAAACGTGATGTATCCTGATGCAAAGCCGAACCTGGCAAGTTACTTTCCTTTGATTTAAGACAGGAAGGCGAAGGCAGCGAAGCAGAAGATCTGGAATGTCGCTTCACGTCTCTTCTTTCCCTTCACGCCCTTCGCGTTCCCATCTCCTTCCTCAGTATGCCCTGCAAGTGGTATACTGGCCAGAGCCAATATCGGTCATGATGATGGGGCCAATGTGATAGGAAATGATACGATGACGCGGATGACTTCGCTGGTCGATTTGCCGATGATCGCGCTGAATCCTGCTTCGCCGCAGCCGCGCTATCGCCAGTTATATGACGGGCTGCGCGCGGCGATTCTATCCGGCCAGCTCGCGCCGGGAACACGCCTGCCGTCCACCCGCGCCCTGGCCGCCGCACTCGGCGTGGCACGCAACACGGTGGTGAATGCCTTTGAGCAACTGATCGCCGAAGGCTATCTTGAAGGCCGCGTCGGCTCAGGAACTGCCGTCGCCGCCACGCTGCCGGACGATCTGTTGCGCGCCCCGCGACCAAAGCAAGCAATCTCGCCAGCGCCAGACACCGGGCGGGCGATTTCGCGGCGCGGCATGCTGCTGGCGAGCACTCGCGTGAGCACTGGTCCGGCGGTGACGCCGGTGCGGCCCTTTCGCACCGGCACGCCGGATTTCAGCGCGTTCCCGTTCGACATCTGGGCGCACATCGCCACGCGTCACTGGCGGCAACCGGCAGATGACCTGCTGACGTATGGCGACCCTGCCGGCTATCTGCCCTT